>JAEUUB010000377.1 GCA_016787745.1 Cyclobacteriaceae bacterium | reverse complement strand
TCCTTTGCGATCATACGCATCCCAATCAAAGTTTTCGGTAGATACGGAAGATTCAGTAGCTGCTTTGCGGGCAGTTACATCTTTGATCATGCGACTGATTCCTTCCTCTTCTTCTGCTTTTTTAGCTTGTTTGAACTCAGTGAGTTCATCCTTTTCGAAGAGTTCTTCGGCTGCCGCGCCTTTCACAGCCTTTTTTACCGGAGCATCGTCAAGTACAGGTTTTGAACTCTTTACTTTCGGCTCATCGGATTTTTCTTTCTGGACTTTCGCCATAATTTTGATTTGCCCTTTTTTTACATGCCACAGCCGGGCTTGCTGCAACAAATTTTAGTTAATTAAGCCTGTTTTATTAAAAAACAAGCCCTGCTTACTTAGCAGGGCTGCAAATGTAGGTATTTTTTGCAAAAAGTCTATCCTAAATGGTCAGGGCTTAATCAGTTCAGGCTGCAATGTACCCATTGCATATTCCAATAAAATCTTCTGAAAAAGCAGTGTAACCTCAGCCTGCACTTTGGCTGCCGAACCTAGTACGTGGGTTTGATTAGCCTGCGCCAGAGCCACCTGGGTGCTGATCCCCAACTCATAGCTTTCCCGCTGTGTGTTCAAAGACAATTCTCCCGCCTGAAACTGAGCTAAACTCGCTTCGTAATTTTCCAGCGCGCTAATGAAATTATTATGGGCTCTTTGTACATCCAACTTTACTGTTTTTTCCAGGTTTTGATAGTTCAGCAGGCTGTTGTCGTACTGAACTTTAAAGTTAGTGCGTTGAAACTTAGTCTGGAAGCGCGTAAAAATTGGAATGGTAAGATTCGCTCCGTACGAGAGGGAAGGGTTGGTTGTACCGAACTGTCCACTGAAATCCTGCGCAATGAGAGAATAATAGAATGAACCGTAGTTGGCAAAAAGGGAAACAGAAGGTAATGCGGGCGACAGCGAGGATTTAAAAGCATATTTATTTGCTTTCGCCTGATGATCAAGTTGCTTTAAATCTGCGCGATACTCCATGGCCACATTAATCAGGCTGTCTAACGACATATCTTTATACCGGCTCAAGTCAGCCGCCATCGCAGGGTAAATAACTTCAAACGGCTGAGATGGATCGAGCTGTAACGTCTGGGCCAGTATAGATTTATCATTTAACAAAGTGTTCTTTGCTCTGATCAATAATACCTGGGCCGTTTTTGCTAACGCATCCTGATCGTACACATCGGTAATGGGCCTTGAACCCACTTCATGAAAACCCTGCATCTGCTCAAGTATGGTATTCTGAGTTTTTAAATTTTCTTCGGCAATCCGCACCAACTCCTGATCCAGCAGCACCTGCAGATATTGATTCGCTACGTTTGACACCACATCCTGGGTGCTTCGTTTTATCAGGTATCCCTGGGCCATCACCTGGTTGTTGGCTTGTGTTAGTGTGTTGTAATTTCTAAAACCGTTAAATACCGTTAAGCCTGCATTAAGTTGAGCCCCCACATAATCGGTGGTAAGGTTTTCCAGATTGCCGTTTGTACTATTCGCCTGTTGGCCTTCCTGACGATTAAAGGACCCGGTTACATTGAGGTTAGGCATGTAATTACCTACCGCATTTAACTTTTGCGCCTGGGTAGATTCTAATTGATTTTTTTGCTGATTGAGGATTACATTTCGTTGCAATCCAATAACCACCGCCTCCTCAAAGGTTAATTTCGTTACTGGACTCTGGGCAGATACCCACCCAATTGGTGAAATAATAGTTAATACTAAAACCCATCTCAAAAATGCTTTATTATTGCGGGCAGTGACCCGCAATCCCAAGTTCAGTGCATCTAATCGGGATTCCGCCCCGAAGCTTCGGGATGGAATGACAGATGCTTTCAAAAATATTTTTAAGATGGGTTCTAGTAATACTCGCTTCATAATTTTTTAAGATACTTTTTCGTCCGACTCAATAGCGCCATCAGCAATTCTAATAATACGTTTGCTCCGCTGAGCATTTTCTTCCGAGTGCGTAACCTGAATAATGGTTATCCCCTCTTCATTTAGCTTCTGGAAAATATCCATGATTTGTTTACCCTGCTCGGAATGCAAATTTCCTGTGGGTTCATCTGCCAACAGCAGTTTAGGTTGCCCAACAATAGCCCGCGCGATGCCTACTAACTGTTGTTGTCCGCCCGAAAGCTGTTCAGGAAACAAATCTTTTTTAGCCACCATGTTAAACCGATCCAGCATTTCAGCCACCATGCTCTTACGCTGCCCGCCACTCACACCTTTGTAGAGCAGCGGTGTTTCAATATTTTCATACACGGTGAGTTCATCAATCAAATGATAGGCTTGAAAAATAAAACCGATATAATTCTTGTGCATTTCCGACTTCTGCTTTTCCCTCATCTTGTGCACGGGCTCATCAAAAAAGTAGTACTCCCCGGCCGAAGGCTCATCGAGCATACCTACAATATTCATTAACGTGGATTTACCCGAACCGCTGGGCCCCATGATGGTCAGGAATTCGCCCTGGCTCACTTCCATGTCTATTCCCTTTAGGATGAAGGTGCGTTGGAACCGGGAATCAATGTACTTGTCAATGTTTTTTAAACTAATCATGAAAATGGCTTTAAAAATGAGCGGTCTTGCCAATTTTGCCATTCCTTTGGCTAATTACATGCCAAGACTCAATACGTGATTAGACGTGCAAAAAGGGGATTAGTTGCATATACACTCGTCCGTAAGTGAAAAAAGGTGTCCGGAAACGGATATTTTTTGAATTGCAAATAGAGAAAGTTGATCGTTAAAATACCAGGGGATGTAAAATCACATCTACCCTTCGATTCATCGCCATACCCCTGCGGCTGTTGTTTTGATAAACCGGATTTTCAAACCCCCAATCTTTAATGGAAATAAAGTGCTCGGGAATGTCTTTCATGCGCAAGATTTCCAGCACCGAAAGGCTCCGCATTTCCGAAAGCCATTGATTGAATTCCTTTCCCCCAATGGGATCGGTATGGCTGATTAATTGGATCTGGTACTTGTCGAGTAAGTTGGGGATGGAATCCAGCCAATCCGAAAGCATGGTGGCTTGATCTTCGTCAATAAAATAACTGCCGCCATTAAAATAAATGCTTCTTCGAAGTTCCTGCTGATCAACTTGCGAAAACGCAACTCCCGATAAAAACAGGCATCCAATAATCGCAACTCCTCTCATACTTTTTTGCGATGAAATCCAAGGTACAATAATTCAACCGCCCCGAAACCTACATCAATAATTTAACCAGGTGACTTTTGCCGTCTTTCCTTTTTCAACCACAGAAACAATTATAAGATTACTATAATCACTCTCTTCAAAGTCTTTGTAAGCTTGCGTGCCGGTAAGATAATTGGCCACCCACGGGGTTGTGTTTGAATGACCGGAGATTACAATAGTACCGCCTGCATGTTTCTTCAATATCTGATCAACCTCTTCTGTCTTAAAGGGTTCGTACTTCCCAATGGATAGATTCTTTTCTTTCGCCAACGGCCCCACGGTATGTTGGGTTCGTTTAAACGAGGTTGAATAAATAGCATCCACCTGCGCTTCTTTAAACATTGTGGCCAATAAATCCGCACGATTCTTTCCAGCCTCTGTCAACCCGGGGTCTTTCGTTCCATCGTTCTCCTTTTCTGCATGGCGTACCAACACAATTGTTGTGATTTTTTGTGCCTGCATCGAAATGGCAACTAGCAGAAGTCCCGGTAAAAGAAAATTTTTCATCTGTTATTAACTATTTTGTTTACTGTCAGATGGAATTCGCATTTTGAGATTTGCCCTCTCCGAAAGGACAAATATTAATATTCATAGGAATAGTCTTGTTTATGCTCATTTCATAGAATCTGTTTACAAAAAATGTTCATTTAAATTGATTGCTTACCTCAGCAGGCACATGGCAATCGGCTGTATGCCTTGTATCGGTCAGATGAAAAATTTTCCAACCTGTTTCTTCTTTTACAAGGTGAAAGGCGTCTACTCCGCAATGGCTAAACTTTTTACCGCTATAAAATGCATATTGTGCCCACACCTGCGCAAAGGTTCCATCTACTTCAATTTTCGTATCCCAAATGGGCTCACTCCAAGGTTCGACATGCGGGGTTCCTACGGCTTTTAGAAATCCGGCCAATGACGATTCGCGCCTTACGATTTGTTTTCCTGTTTTATCCTTCATAATGGTGGCCATGGTTACCTCTTTGGTAAATGCACTGTGCACCATGGCGCTATCGCCCAGGTTCATTCCCTTAAATAATCGTTCTACGGGAGCCATAATGGCCAGATTTTCACTCCCCTGCCCATGAGCCCCCAACGAAAGACCAATCAAACCTACCAGAATCAGTATTTTCATATTTGTTAAAGCTAATAATCTACAAGATTAAAATTTTTCAATAAGATATGATCCCCACTCCTAATTGATTTCGAAAATTCCACGATGACGGATAATATCTTAAATTTAGCAGTTAAACAGTAACCCATGAAGCCTCCATATCTTGTTTTTGTCTTATTGTTTGCTGCCTCACACGCTTTTACCCAGCCAAAAATAGATAGTCTTGAAAAAGCAATGACAACCGCCCAGGGAGATCTGAAGGTGAAGACCCTAAACGAATTTTTCAGGGCCTATATAAATTCTGACCCGGTAAAAGCTATCGGATATACCCAGGAAGCGCTTTCGTTGGCTACTGAAATAGATGACAAAAAAGGAATGGCCGCTTCGTACAACAATTTGGGTGTGGCCTATAGAAATCAGGGCGCTTTGGACAAGTCCCTCGAATATTATCTTATCTCCCTGAAGATTTATGAAGATCTTGATAACAAAGTGGGCATTGCCACCACAAAAAATAATATTGGAAACATTTATTCTTTCAAGAAGGACTATGGACAAGCCATGAAATATTTTGAAGAGTCGCACAATCAGTTTATTGAAATGGGCGACAAGCAAAAGATTATCGGTTCGATGAACAACCTGGGGAATTTGCATAGCGATCTGCAGTTGTATGAACAAGCCCTCAAGTATTATTCAGAAGCGTACCAACTCAGCCAGCAAAATGGAAAAGTATATGCTGACCCCCTTAACAACATTGGCAATCTTTATTTTAAACAAGGAAATTACCAGCGCGCTGTAGAATACTATCAACGAGCGCTGGCGCTGGCTCGACAGGAGAATGATCAACTGGTTGTTCTGAATGTGCTAAGCAGTATGGGCGAAGTTTACGCCCGGGCAGGACAATTTAAAAATGCGCAAGCCTATTTAGACAGCGCCATGTTGTTAAGCGGACAAATGCAGGCCTATCTTTTTGAACCCTCAATCCTGAAAAGTATGGCCTTAAATTATTCCAAGCAGGGTAAGATGAAGGAAGCCTATGAAACGCTGCTGCGGTACGATGTTACAAAGGAGAAAATTTACGGAGAAGAGAGTAGCCGCAAGATTGCCCAGATGGAAATCGCGCTCGATATACAGGAAAAAGAAAAAGAAATGGAGGCGCTGAAAATCAAATCTGAAATTCAACGATTAGAACTTCAAAAGACACGTATGATTATCACCATAGTAATTCTAGGCATTGGCATGGTGCTGGGAGCTTTCAATTTATTTTACTCGAAGCGAAAAACTGTTAAAAGAAAATGATTTCACGAAAAGAGGCTCGTGAGATATTGGCAGGCCTAACGCAAAACCCAAGTTTGCTTCGCCATATGCGTACGATTGAATTAGTGATGGAAGCCTATGCGGAAAAATATGGCGAGAATAAAGACGAATGGGCTATTGCCGGATTATTACACGATGCGGATTATGAAGTATACCCCGAAAAACATCCGCAAGTAATCGTTGAGCATTTGATGAAATTAGGGGAAACAAAAATAGCCCATGCCATTTCTGCGCATTACACAAAATGGAATGTTGCTTATGAAACGTTGCTGGACAAGGCCTTGCTCGCATGCGATGAATTAACAGGTTTTATAGTAGCCTGCTGCCAGGTACGCCCCGATGGAATTACTTCCCTGGAAACAAAATCTGTTCTTAAGAAATTAAAAGACAAGGGATTTGCCGCTAAAGTGGATCGGGAAGAAGTGTACAAAGGGGTTGAGTTACTGGGTGTTGACCTTGCCGGGCATATCAGCTTTATTATTGAAGTCTTAAAGGGAAATCGCGAAGAGTTAGGAATTTGATCAATTTCAGGATCGTTTTTATGGCGATTAAGCGGAATCTATTACCTTTGAATCACCAAAAAATATAGATCGTTATGTTTGAACAAAATGTTGGAGACGGAGCAAACTTGTTTGTAATTATTGTTGCCGTTATCGTTGGCTTTGTAGCCGCCATGGGTTTTCTTGATAAAATGAAAACCACTAAAAATGAAAAAAAGGATTAGAAAGACTATATACTCAGAAACAAAAGCCTCCCGCCAAAACAGGAGGCTTTCTTTTTGGCCTGGATTATTTCCCTCCGGGGTTGCCTGACGTTGGTTGATTCCCGTACGGGGACTTGTATTGCTTTTGATAGTCCTGAAAAGCAACTGTTTTATAAAAGTCGCCCCCCACAAAGCTTACAAACACATGAAACTCTTCGGGCTTGCGATAGCCGGGCAGTGAGGTATATCCCTCAATGATGGGTACAATTCTAAATTCTTCATCGAGAAAAACAAAGTTTGGATAACTCATTTGGTTATTCAGCAAAGCCATGGCCAGTTGATGGGAACCTTTGTTGCCGTAAGGAACGAACTTAAAGGTGGTACCGCGGAAGTTCACGTCAGCCGTTTGTTCGGCATCGAATTTAACTGCGTAAAATTCCTCATTGAGCAGGCTTACAATTTTTGGATCCGTAAATGTATTCTTATCCATCACTTTGCACCATCCGCACCAATCCGTATACACATCAATAAAAATTTTCTTCTTCTCCGTTTCCGAGCGTTTCACAGCCTCTTCAAACGTCATCCATTGAATTGCCGTAGCTTCTGTTTTTGTTCCCTGCGCGCGAGCCAACCCAACCAGTGCAACCAATACTAAAAAAAGATATTTTTTCATGCGTTAATTTTTGATTATTTAATGGTCACATGGAATTCGCATTTTGAGATCTGCCTCCATAGTCTCTACCGGTATTAACATCCCTCTGGGTATTGTCTGCTTTATGCTCATTTCATTTTGAGTAATTCAAAGACTTAAACCGTAACAAATTTAAATAGAAAAGAAGTTCAAACCGCTATGTATAAGCAAACAACGGACCGCAGTAACCTATAAGTGTCCGGATTTCTGGTACACCGTTGTACGATACCGGACAAATCAAAGCGACAAAACATTGGAATTCCTGTCAAATTCAGCCAAAACTTCACTGGCACTGGTTTTGGTAAACTGCAGGCGTGCGCTTGAAACTTACCCATAAAGACCTGATTCTGATTGCCGGTATTGCCGTTGCGGTGATAATTACCCTAACCACACTGGTGCTGGATTATATGTCCGTTAAGGGAGAGACCAGCGAAGACCCCCAATCGCGAATCTCTTTCCCCTCACCCACCGTACTCATTAATAAAATCGGGCAAGGTATACTCACTGATTATTCTCTGTAAGAATAATACTGCTGTACTTCCTCGATGGCCCGTCTTACTGCTTCATTAATGGGGTAATGTTTTTTTGTCAGATCAGAATCAATGGCGTGCAATTGCATGTAAAACTGATTCATAACAGGTACATCCATTCCTTCGCCAATCCTTTCCAGGGTATTGGTATACGCTTTTGCCTGCTCAGTTTTGATAATCTGACACGTAACCAACTCCTTACGTCCATATTTATTAGTACGGGCCGAGTACCCAAAGAGCCGGCAAATTAAACCCCGGTGTATATATTCCGTACATAATCCGGCTCCGGCTTGCATGGGATTAAGGACTAAACAAATGGGTGAATCTGTTTGCGAAAGCCTTTCGAGCCATGGCTCGGCCTGTTTCTGTTTGTACAGGTATAAGGCAAATGGCAAAAATTCAAGAATGGTCGCTTCTATATCTGGCTTAAAACAACATTTACCACACCCTGATTTGCAATGTAGCGCACTTGCGGATTGAAAGGCGGCAATCTGCTGATCAACTCTTTCAAAGACCTGCATTACCGCGGCCACCTTTTCTTCCATTAGCATAAAACCCAAAAGTACAATGCATTTTCCGGATTGTAATCGGGTAGTTATGCCACCCTAAAAACAATCCGGAAAAATTCGTACTTTCAGTATCGTAAATTCCTCGGCCGGCTCACTTAACAATTTTGCCAATGAAAAAGATATTACTTCTCTGCGTTTTTTTTGCCTATGTGCAAGTAGGGTATGGTCAATGGAAAAAAGAATGGGCGGTAGGGTATGCTCTTGCCATCCCGCAAGGGATGATGAACCAAACGATTAATCAGGGACATGGGGTAACTACCGATTTTTATTTTCTTACGCCCAATAAGCGGTTTGCTCTGGGGGCTGATTTGAACTATTCCATTTATGGCTTCGATCAAAGTCGCCAGCAATATAGTTTTCCCGATGGCAGCACGGCAGATATGGACGTTAACGTTACCAATTCCTTCTTGAACGGAATGTTTTCTGCACGGTATAACTTAATGAAGGATAAAATACTTATTCCTTATATAGGTATAAAGGGTGGCTATTCCCGATTTAGAACCAATCTGAACATTTATGATCCGGATGATTTTGATAGTTGCGAGCCTGTGGATAAAGACATCTTGCTAACCGATGGAAGTTGGGTATATTCATTAGGTGGGGGACTTTCATACGATTTGTCATCCCTGTTTAAGAAGGTACGTCCTGATTTTTTATTTCTTAACCTAAGCGCCTACTACACACAAGGAGGAGAGGTCAATTATATGAACTCCGATGCACCCCATGCCAATCACACAGGGTCAGCGTCTCGCTCGCATGATTTAGAAGCTTCGTTTATCAACACCCAAACGCAAGTGATCCATAAACATCATGTAGGCAATGTGTACACCGATGCCCTTAAAATGATGGACTTTCGCTTTTCCATAGCTATTCGGAGTTTTTGATAATTTCATTTTAATTCTCATGCTGGTTGATACTTTAATGAAACCAGACCCGTAGTGTACACTTTGTGTTCAGTCAACTTTAAATTGAGGCGTTCCTTCAGGTTTTGAAATAATGGCTTCCCCGAACCCAGCACAACAGGGTGCACCGAAAGCCAGTATTCGTCAACCCAGTTTTTATTGACAAAAAATGATGTCAGTTCAGCGCCCCCAAATAGCCAGATATTTTTTCCCGGCTGGCTCTTTAGCTGCTTTACTTTGTTTTCAAAATCGCCTGAAATGAGTTTTACCTCAGGGTGATTAGTTTCCTTTAAGGAATTGGAAAAAACATAAGTAGTTATTCCACTCCAGGGATTTTTCCCCTCAATTTTTTGGGTAATCTCATACGTCTTTCTTCCCATAAAAAGAGCATCTACCCCGGTAGAGAAATCCGTCAATCCATAATCCTGATCTGTGAAACACCAGTCGTATTCGCCCTTTGGCCCTTCAATAAAACCATCGAGACTTACAGCTACGCCTAAAATTATTTTTCTCATTACTTTATCAGTTAAGCTCTTCACATTGAAATCCATAGTTACTCAACAAATCAATCGCATCGTTAGGATGTACACCCCCGGACGCAATTCTTAAAATCCTGTCGCAGTCGTCCAGGGCAAAATTCCAGTTCCCATTTCCCGCAAGGGTATTGAGCACGGGAGTCAACTTCGACACATTTTCCCGTGTCATTACCGATGTTTTAAAAACAAGCACTTGTGCACTTTTCATAGCCTATAAAATTGAATCCCGGTGGATGCGATCAGTATCGCTATAATAGCCGTTACTATTCCGGCTAATAAAATAACTCGTCTCGTAGTAATAGTCATTGAACTCCCATTTGAATTTCTGTGCTGTTCGCCTCGGTGTGCACAAAGTCTACATTTACGTATACCTCACGATTAATGCCCAAGAGCTGTAACTGCTTTGAATTTGCAAACTCCATGATGCGTTGATAGCTTTTTGGTATTTCCAGCCAATTCCCTTCATGAATCAATGACACGCACGAAAAATCCTCGGTTCTTTTAAAATGGAACTTGCCATCGTAATCCTGCATCACTTCCGAAACAGGCAAAGCAATTTCAAGGGTAAACGGTCTTTCTATGTCTCCATAAAAATCGATGTAGTGCCAGTGAACCGGACCTGTAACGGTAAGATTGTTTGTGACTGCCTCCTTATATAGTTCAGGGGCCACCTCAAAAAATTGTTTCAATTCTTCTACGGTTGTTTCCGTTCTGAAGAATAAAAAGTTGATCGGTTTTACTCGTTTGAGCATTGGGGCTTGTATAGATTCCATAGTTTAAATTTTTGTACTAAGAAATCATACCTCACTGACAGCCCTATGTCACCAGAAAAAAGAAATTTCGATTATTTTTTAAATTGACTGACAACAGTATGTCAGCAACCGGCCGGTGCCTCTCACAAACTACTAAGATTGAATCTCAGAAACCGAGTGATGGTGGTACAACTCTTCAGAAAGGGCCGCAACTCTTTCGCGCAAGCGATCCGGAGAAACTATTTCCGCACCCTTTCCAAACATTAAAAGCCAACGAGCGATAAAGTCTACGCTGTCCATCATAAACTCAGCCCGAACTCGATCTCCTAAATCTGTTTGGGTTGTGGTGGAACTAAGCGGCCGGTATTTCAGCACGGCTTTGTCAAACACTACTACGGCCGGTTCCAGCGCTTGATTGGAAACAAACATCGCCTGAAGGTATTCCTTGAGCGACACATCACTTCGTTTCTTAAATACTTCTCCTGTATTTATCAGGTTTTTAATTCTGTCGGACCGGAAGTCGCGATACCCGTTCCGTAATTGGCACCAACCAATCAGATGCCAGGCCAAACTATAGAAGAATATACCTGCCGGTTCTACCATCCGTTGGGTCACCTCTCCGTTGGCATTGCAATAATCAATTTTAAGAATTTGCTTCTTAGCCACGGCTCGTTGTATCTCCGTCATGAAATGATCTGGGAACTGATCGTTGGTGGTGGCACGCCCACGAAAATGAATTTGAATGTTTGAATCGAGTGTTTCCAGGTTATCCTTTTCGTCCTCATTCAAAACGGATTTGATTTTATATAAAGCCGAACCGAAAGCCGTCTGCACGGATTTATCCGCTATTTTTTCGACAAGTTTTCCGGCCAACATCATGGAGTTTGCCTCGTCCTGTGTAAACATAACCGGAGGCAAATGAAATCCATCTACAATAAAATATCCTTTGCCTGCCTCGGAGCCGATAGGAACGCCCGCTTCCATCAATGCTTTCACATCGCGGTAGACAGTGCGTAAACTCATCCCGAAACGATCGGCTATTTCCTCTGCCTTTACAACCCGCTTAGTTTGTAAATGGATCAAAATAGCTGTCAGCCGATCAATTCGATTCATACCCAAAAATAAAAAAAGCCCCGATGAACAGGGCTTTTATTCGTGAAGTAAATTTCTTACTTACCAGAAAATGGCATAGAGAATAGCACAAATGATGAGAATAACGGTAGCACCAATGTTAAATGCCGGAGTGGTTTTAAATAACTCGGCCGTAAGATTAATTCCCTTCTCATTCACCTTTCCTTTACCTTCAAGATAACTGATTAAAAGGATGATAGCGATGGAAAGCAGCGCAGTAATGAACATCTGATCCATAAAAGGAATGTTTACGAAGATGCCTGAATCGGACCAACCGTTTGAAGCCACTTTAAAATACAGGGCTATGGGTATGGAAAGAATAACGCCCCAGATAGCGGCATTATTTGTAGCTCTTTTCCAGAATAAACCGGTGAGGAAAACAGCCAGAATACCGGGGCTCACTACACCTGTGTATTCCTGAATAAAAATAAAGGCTTGCCCTAAATTACCGAGCATGGGCGCAATAATCATGGCAATTACCAAAGCTACAGCCCCGCTGATACGACCCACATTAACTGTTAATTTATCCGATGCATTTTTGTTTATGTAAGGCCTGAAAATATCCATGGTGAAAATGGTGGATGTGGAGTTTAACATGGAAGCCAGGGAAGATACTATAGCGGCTGCCAACGCTGCGAGCACGAGACCTTTCAATCCCGTAGGAATAAAACTACGCACCAACCAGGGGAAGGCATTGTCATTTATAATACCACCGTCCTTATTAACAAAACTTGGATCCAAGGTTTGGGTAGTCAGTTGACCCGATGCATCAGCATTCATTACAAAAGCAATGATACCCGGTACAACGACAATAATCGGAATAATCATTTTTAGTGCCGCTGCAAACACAATCCCCTTTTGCGATTCGGCCAGGCTTTTAGCAGCCAGCGTTCTTTGAATTATATATTGGTTGAAACCCCAATAATAAATGTTTGCAATCCACATGCCGCCCACCAGAACAGATAAACCCGGCAACGACCACCAGGCATCTTCGCCATTAGGCGTTATGATTTCGCCCTTTTCCAAAATCATTGAAAATTTACCGGGCACCGTATTAAACACGTGAACAAACCCATCGATAATACCTCCGGTAGGAGAAACTTTCTCCAACGTTATAAAAGTTGTAATCAACCCACCAATCACCAATAGAACTACCTGCACTACGTCCGTCCAGGCCACTGCCGAAAGTCCTCCCCAAAGGGAATACGCAGCAGCAAAAAGTCCAAGTGCTAAAATGCTATACATCATCAGGCTGCCGTCACCGGTACCAATTACGGTATCCATGGCCCGAGCACCCAAATACAATACAGTGGTAAGATTAACGAATACAAAAAGCGCAATCCAGAATATAGCCAGAATGGTTTTAAGATTGGTGCTGAATCGTTTTTCTACAAACTCAGGAATGGTATAAATACCTTTTTTGATAAAGATGGGGAGGAAGAACTTACCCACCACCAGCAGGGTAACAGCTGCCATCCATTCGTAACTGGCAATAGCGAGCCCAATCGCGAACCCTGAACCCGACATACCAATAAACTGCTCGGCTGAGATGTTGGCGGCAATTAACGAAGCGCCAATAGCCCACCACGGTAATGATTTACTTGCCAAAAAATAATCTTCGGCATTTTTTTGGTGACCTTCCTTATCGCGTGAAACCCAAAGGCCAATGCCGAGAATTAATGCGCAATAACCGACAAACACAACGATATCAAATCCTGATAAACCCATGGAGAATTTAGTTTAGGTAGTTACAACTTACATTGTGCTAAATGGAGTTAATTCAAATGAACACCCTCCTTTAGAGCAATTGAATAAAAATCAGGTTCTTTTTTGAAAGTAGCAACATATTTCTCTTTGACTTTCAGAGAATATTTTTCAATGCCTTCACTTCGGATCAGGTGAATGATGCATCCCCCGAAACCTCCACCCATTTGCCGCGCACCTAAAACATCATCAGGAAACTCCTGAGCCATTTTTACAAGGAAATCTGACTCTGCACAACTCACTTCATAGGCCTGACTTAACCCCCAGTGCGTTTTAAACATAAGTTGACCAAACTCCTTCACATTGTTTGATTTTAAAAAACCAGCGGCTCGTTGCGTCCGGTCAATTTCTTCCACAACAAACCTGCATTTGGTATAAACATCGGGGGAAACTCCCTGCCGAAGCATCTCCAGGTTTTCCATTCCTATATCGCGTAAGGAATGAATGGAGGCATTTGTTTTACGGAAAGCGGCCACGCCTTCTTCACAAGCCGCCCTCCGATCGTTGTAGGCAGACGAAGCCAGGGTATGTTTTACTTTGGTATCGATTAACACTATCTGTACATCCGGGAAGTTTACGGGGACATACGCATGTGTAAGACTGCGACAATCCAACAAAAGGGCAGAATCTTTTTGACCAAACAAACTCGCATATTGATCCATGATTCCACAGCGTACTCCGGCAAATTCGTGTTCGGCCTGCTGGCCGATGCGCGCCAACTCCAATCGGGATTGGTTGTTTGCAAAAATTTTATTCAACCCAAACCCAAATCCAGAACACAAAGCCGCTGAAGAAGACATGCCCGCACCCGTAGGTATATTCCCCCCAAGCACGCAATCAACTCCGTTTAGATTCAAACCGCGGTGTTTAAACCCCGCTACAACACCCATTAAGTAATTAAACCATTGATTGCCGGCTTTCAATTCGGATAAAGGAAATGAAATTGCCGTATCATAATCTATCGAGTAACAATTAAATTGATCGCTTTCATTGGCACCGATAGCAAAAATGATTTCTCTGTCAACCGCGGCAGGCATCACAAAACCTTCATTGTAATCGGTATGTTCGCCAATCAGGTTAATCCGTCCGGGCGCTGTAATCAATAGGGGTTCCTTATGATATCTCCTAAGAAATTGAGTGCGAACTTCAGTCTCTAAACTCATAAATTAGTATTCAACTACCGACCGCAATCGGACATTCATTCATACAATCGAACAGGCAGCAGATGTAAAACTGCGCGTAATAGCCTAAAAATAAGGTTATTTTTTTGGTATCTGCTTTGGCTATTGAAAATAGTTAAACTTAAACGGCTATGGTTAAAAACTACTTTGTCCTCTTCGTAAGAAATCTAAAACGTCAAAGACTTTTTTCCATTATTAACCTGTTGGGTCTTACGGTAAGCATTGCCAGCACCGTACTTATTTATATCTATGTAACCCACGAATTCAGCTACGATCGGTTTCATGCTCATGCCGATCGGATTTATCGGGTTAACCAAACTTTTATCTGGGGCGAAAACAGCGACAATCAATTTGCTTCCACCGGGCCTGGAGTTGCCTATGCCATTAAAGAAGAATTGGCGGAAGTTGAATTGATCACAAGCCTGCACACACCCGGAAACTTTATTGTTTCGTACACCACCCCGACCAACGAAATCATTGCCTTTGAAGAGGATAAAGTGTTGGCAGCGGATACTAATTTTTTCAGCATGTTCAACTTTCCCTTGTTGAAAGGGAACGCAGCCACCGCTTTTAAACAAGCCAACGCGGTAGTCATGACAAAGTCTACTGCTCAAAAATATTTTGGCAATGCCGATCCAGTAGGCAAGCTTGTATTTCTGGGAGGATTGGGCGGAGGAAAACAACAAACGTATGAAGTTACAGGTGTGGTGGATGATACACCCGACAATTCGTACATCGAATTTGATATGCTGCTTTCGATGAAGGGCTTTCCGATTGAACGGTTTTACTGGAGTTGGGTGTGGACTCAGCTGGAAACTTTTGTTCGCCTGAGTCCAACCGCGAATGTAGAGCAGGTTAAAACCAAACTGGCGGGCATTCCGCGCAAGCATGCCGAAGAAACGTTGAGAAGAGCCATGAACACCACCTTTGATGACTATCTCAAATCCGGCAAAAAATGGGAATTGTTTTTACAGCCAATGACTGGCATTCATCTGCCTTCTGAGACCGTTATAAACAGACTTAACGACTCTGGAAATAGGAAGATCATTTACTCATTTATTGGCGCTGCCGTTTTTATTGTCTTGTTGTCGTGTATAAATTTTATGAATCTTTCGACTGCGCAATTTACCCGCAGAATAAAAGAAGCCAGTGTACGAAAAATTATGGGGCTTGGTAAAAAAGAACTGGGCATCGGGTATTTCTTCGAAGCTTTTACCTTTTGTCTGCTTGCGCTAATCACCGCGTTAGCCCTCACACAACTTTTGCTTCCTGGCTTTAATCAGATTACTGAAAAATCGTTGGAAATTAATTTATTCAATAACCCGATACTGCTCGCAGCTTTGTTGGGACTCACTTTACTTATGGCTACTGTCTCGAGCAGCTATCCTGCGCTCTTCCTAAGTTCATTTAATCCTGCGGAAGCGATTAAGGGAAAATTAAAAATAGGAAAGGGTGGAAAATCTTTCCGCAGTGGATTGGTGATTTTTCAATTCAGTGTTTCAATCGTTCTTATCCTTTGTACTGCTATTGTTTTTCAACAACTTAATTTCGTTTCCAAAAAAGACATCGGTTTTGATAAGGAAAATCTGGTAGTACTAAGTCATCTAGAAGCTGTGCAAAATGGCGAAAGTCTTGCCCGGGCAGCTATGAATATTCCGGGTGTGGAAGATGCATCGTGGTGTACGTCTGTTCCTCCAAGAATATGGGGTGGCGATACGTTCAGTGCTGAAGGAATGAACGGACTGACTTTTCCGTTGAATTTCGCCATGGCGGACGAAAACTATTTGCCCACGCTGAATATCAAATTAAAATTCGGGAGAAATTTTTCGATTGACACTCCGGGCGATGTGGATCGTGTAATTCTCAATGAAGCGGCCATTCAAAAAATAGGTTGGAAGGCAGACGAATCGATCGTGGGAAAGAAAATCGAATACGATAATTCAACCTTTGAAGTGATTGGCGTAATGTCTGATTTCAATTATTGGTCGTTGGCAACCCCCATTGAGCCGATGGCTGTTTTTCATATTAAGACAAAAAACCTGTACGACTCGGACCGTAAGTTCTTAACGCTGCGCATCGCACCCCAAAGTAGCGAAGCCTGGGAGACAACACTTGCTTCCCTTCAAGACCTTTGGAAAGTACATGCCGGGGATTCTCCCTTCGATTACCATTTGGTTGATCAGGCGTTTGCAGAAACATTCAAATCGCAAGCTCAATTTGGAAAGGTATTAACCATTATGGCCGCGCTGGCTATTTTAATCGCTAGCCTGGGTTTGTTGGGAATGATCGTTTACGCACTGGAACAACGAACCAAAGAAATTGGTATCCGAAAAGTATCGGGTGCATCCGTAACCGATATTCTCTTATTGATTTCCAAAGGTTATACACATTTGATTCTGATTGCTTTTTTAATAGGCGCACCACTCTCCTACTGGATGATGATGAAATGGCTACAGGATTTTTCATACCGGATAACCCCCTCGGTCTGGATTTTTGTATTTACCGGATTGGGAACTCTGGTGGTAGCGATATTGATCACCAGCTATCATTCCGCGAAAGCGGCTCTTACAAATCCCATTGATGTGTTAAAAGATGAGTAGTTACTCTTTCTTTGCCAGCCA
>JAEUUB010000370.1 GCA_016787745.1 Cyclobacteriaceae bacterium | reverse complement strand
TATCTTACTGATCATGGTTGCCGGGTCCGAAGCATCTGTTACGTCAGCCGAACGATTTTGAGCGCGGGCACCTTGCCACAACGTAAGCAAGAATAAGATAGCCAATACCCGAAATAAAATTTTATATTCCTTAGACAGGTGGAACTTGTTCATATTTTCTTTTCATAAAATGAAACGATTAATTCTTAAAAAATCAATTGGCAAACCGGTATTTCCCTTTGTAACCAAATCCGCCATAATCTCGCCAATTGCGGAAGCAAATTTAAACCCGTGACCGCTAAATCCAGCGGCTATCGCAACATTATCGTTTTCCGGTAAAAAGTCTAGTACAAAGTTTTCATCGGGTGTATTGGTGTATAAACAGGTTTTGAGCACATGCATTGATTTGTATCCATCCGGAAGGAATTTATTCAGTGCATAAATAATATTAGCCTCATCGGCAGGTGAAGAAACACGATTCACCTTATCGGGATCCGTAACTTCGCCAGGATAATGATGTGCAATTTTTAAGCCGATGGGGCCACCCCATTGCCCTACCGGCAGGACCGGAAATCCATAGTACATTCCAGGCTTACTTTCATCATCAATCAGCCAGCACGGAAATTTTCCTAAAGCAAAAGATTGAGATTGATTCGGGTTTACCCAGGCTAACACCTGCCGGCTAACAGCTAACTTTGACGAGAGTTGTGGAATAAACCGACTAGCCCAGGGGCCGGCTGTTATAATAAGTTTGGCGCAGGTATAAACATTTTTATGGGTGATTACAGAAATACCCGTACCGGATTTTTTCCATTCTATTACACTCTCTTTGGTATGAATAGTGGCTCCGTGCTTAATTGCCTGATCAACAAAAAGGAGAATTGCCCGCTCGGGAGTAACAAAGCCAGCGTCCGGCTCAAAGAGAATCTCGTAACCATCCGGAATAGCAAATTGGGGATATCTTGATTGACATTCCGTTGCATTCAAGGATTCAACAGGAATGGAAAATTTTTCGGACGACTCCTTTACTCCTTTTATGAGTATACCCTCCGGCTTACCTGCATACAACAAACCCGTTGAAAAATAAACCTGAGCGTTGGCTTCCGATTCAAGTAGCTTCCAATTTTTATAAGCGCGCTGAAGCAGCGGTACATAATCAGGGTGTTCGAAATAGGCCTTACGGATGATACGGCTTTGCCCGGCATGGGAACCCTGATCATGTGGGATTTCAAATTGCTCAAGACCAAGTACCCTGTGGCCACGTTTTGCCAGATAGTGACAAGCAGCCGACCCCATAGATCCAACACCTAATACAATAACGTCAAAATTATTGTTCATCTAAATCAGAATTGGTTGGATTTGGTCTGGCAATTTAAATCAGAATGATCCCTAGTTAGTTTTATAAAGTTTTTCGTAATACTCTTCCAACATTCGTTTCACAGCAAACTGATCTTTGGTTGAAAGAATGCTTTGCTTCATCATCTCAATCCATTTTTTTCTGTCCTCGTAGTAACAAGGAACAACTTCCTTTAGTAAAACTTTATACATCGATTTTTGATCATGTGCATCTAATTTTTCTTCTTTTTTGTTTTCGTACCCATCGCCAATTTGCCATCCATTTTCTCCATGCCGGCAGGCTTCCGGCCACCAGCCATCCAGAATGCTTAAA
>JAEUUB010000344.1 GCA_016787745.1 Cyclobacteriaceae bacterium | reverse complement strand
GGTGCCTCTTCTGCTACTTCACCTTCGGCCTTCTTTGGCTTACGGCTTCTGCGGGTTTTCGCTTTCTTCTCAGCTCCGTCTTTCTTGTACAGATCATTGAAATCGACCAATTCAAGCAGACACATTTCGGCTGCATCGCCTAAACGCACATCGCCAAACTTGATAATACGGGTATATCCACCCGGACGGTCCGCTGTACGACCCGCCACTTCTCCAAAAAGAGCTGTTACCGACTCCTTGTTTTGAAGATAGGACATAACCGTTCTTCTGGAATGGGTTGAATTATCCTTTGCCTTAGTAATCAAAGGCTCTACATACTTTTTAAGAGCTTTCGCTTTGGCCACCGTAGTCGTGATCCGCTTATGCAGGATCAGCGAAGAGGCCATATTAGAAAGAAGCGCGTGGCGGTGAGCCGACTTTCTTCCCAGGTGATTTACTTTTTTACCGTGTCTCATGATTTAATCTTCATCGAGTTTATACTTAGCCAGGTCCATTCCGAACGTAAGGCTCTTCTCTGCTACCAATTGCTCAAGTTCAGCCAATGACTTCTTTCCAAAATTCCGGAACTTCATCATGTCTGAAATATCCAACTGAACTAAATCGCCCAACGATTTTACATCCGCTGCTTTCAAGCAGTTGTACGCTCTTACAGAAAGATCCAAATCGTGCAAAGGAGTTTTGAGCAACTTGCGCATATGCAACATCTCTTCATCCACCTGCTCCACTTCGCTGTCCTTACCGGTCTCCAGTTCAATAGACTTATCAGAGAATAATCTGAAATGCTGAATCAAAATAAAAGCGGCTCCTTCCAATGCCTTTTCAGGATGAATTGAACCATCTGTTTCAATATCAATCAATAATTTCTCGTAGTCAGTCTTTTGTTCAACGCGGGTGTTTTCCACATTGTATTTCACGTTCTTAACCGGGGTGAAAATCGCATCGATCGGAATAAAGCCAAATACCTGCTCATTGGGTTTGTTCTCTTCCGCAGGAAGATACCCTCTTCCTTTTTCAATCGTCAATTCAATTTCAAACTGAGCCGTTTCATCCAAATTACAGATAACGTGCTCGGTGTTTAGAATTTCGAATGAGGAAGTGAACTTGGCGATATCGCCAGCCTTAAATTGCTTCTGCTTCTTAATGCTAACTACAATTTTGCTGTCAAAGTTTTCTGACACCTTCTTAAACCGAACCTGTTTCAGGTTAAGAATAATCTCGGCCACATCTTCTACCACCCCTTCAATGGTGGAGAACTCATGCAACACGCCTGGAATTTTAATTCCCGTAATGGCATAGCCTTCCAGCGATGACAAGAGAATTCTTCTTAATGCGTTGCCGATAGTGACCCCATATCCCTTCTCTAAGGGTTTGAAAGTAAAGAGGCCATGGAAGTCGTCTGACTTCTCCATTACCACTTTCTCTGGCATTTGAAATGCTAATATTGACATATCGATTTGATTAATGTTAAGAATTACTTCGAGTACAATTCAACGATCAATTGTTCATTGATATTTTCCGGAATATCCTGACGCAACGGCAGGTTGATTAGTTTTCCAACCATTTCGTGAGCGTCCCATTCAAGCCAATTATATTTTTTTGCGCTCTGTACCGAGAGCGAATTTGTGATGGTCTCCAAAGATTTCGACTTTTCGCGAACTCCCACAAGATCACCCGGGCGTAAATTCACAGAGGGAATATTTACAACCTCACCATTAACCGTGATGTGCTTGTGCACAACTAATTGGCGGGCGGCTCTGCGCGTAGGCGCGATGCCTAAACGATAAACAGAGTTGTCCAGTCTCGACTCTAGCATCTGCAATAACACCTCACCGGTAACCCCTTTCTTACGGGAAGCCTTATCAAAGATGTTTTCGAACTGACGCTCCAAAACACCATAGATGTACTTTGCCTTTTGCTTTTCCGCTAACTGAACTGCGTATTCGGATTGTTTACGCTTTTTTCCCTTACCGTGCATGCCAGGCGCATAGTTCTTCTTAAGAAGTGCCTTGCTCTCACCAAGGATAGGCTCGTTGAATCTTCTTGAGATTCTCGCTTTGGGGCCTGTGTATCTTGCCATGACTTATTCTTTGTCTTTATTATTTAAACTCTTCTTTTCTTTGGAGGACGGCAGCCATTGTGTGGCATAGGCGTCATGTCCTTAATAACCATTACTTCGATGCCGGAAGCCTGAATGCTGCGGATGGCAGACTCGCGTCCTGCGCCAGGGCCTACAACAAAAACCTCTACTTTGCGAAGTCCCAATTCAAAGGCTTTGGTGGCACACTCTTGCGCAGCCACCTGGGCGGCATACGGAGTGTTTTTCTTAGAGCCTTTAAAACCCATCTTTCCGGCCGAAGCCCAGGAAACCACCTGACCGGTTGTGTTGGTCATGGAGATGATGATGTTGTTGAACGTAGCGCGAATATGTGCCTGGCCGATAGCCTCCACATTTACGACCCGTTTTTTACTCTTATCTTTCTTCTTTTCGACTGGTGCTGCCATACGGAAAAGTTTATATGCTTTTTAAATTAATTAACCTTTAGTTGCCTTCTTCTTATTCGCTACCGTCTTACGCTTTCCTTTGCGGGTACGAGCGTTGTTCTTGGTAGTTTGTCCACGCACGGGTAAACCTTTCCGATGACGAAGGCCGCGATAACAGCCAATGTCCATCAGGCGTTTTACACTTAACTGAACTTCCGACTTCAACGCGCCCTCAATTTTGAATTGCTCTGCAATTGCGGCACGAATGGCGTTCGACTCTTCATCGTTCCACTCTTTAGCCTTCTTATCCCAGTTTACTCCTACTTGCGTAAGAATGTTCTGAGCGGACTTACGGCCGATACCGTAAATATAGGTGAGAGCAATTTCGCCTCTCTTGTTATCGGGAATATCAACACCAGCAATACGTGCCATAATTATCCTTGTCTTTGTTTATACCGTGGATTCTTCTTGTTAATAACATACAATTTGCCTTTGCGCCTGATGATCTTGCAATCGGCACTTCGCTTTTTTATAGATGCTCTGACTTTCATAATGGTAGTCTTTAGTCTTTAGTCCTTAAGTCCTTTGTACCTACTCAGGACTACTTACCTATACTCGTTACTATTTATATCTAAACGTTATTCTTCCTTTTGTTAAATCGTAAGGGGACATTTCCAGCCTTACTTTATCTCCCGGCAATATGCGGATGTAATGCATCCTCATCTTACCGGATATATGTGCCAACACTTCGTGTCCGTTCTCTAATTGCACTCTAAACATGGCATTAGACAACGCTTCCAGAATTGTTCCATCTTGCTCTATCGACTTTTGTTTCGCCACTTATACGAATAATTTAGTTCTATATACTCGTGTGTTGTTAAAACCTCCGTTTTGTCCTTTAGTATCGCCACTGTATGCTCAAAATGAGCAGAAGGTTTGCGATCCGATGTGCGGATTGTCCACCCATCTTTTTCCTGAACTACACTTTTGGTTCCCAGGTTAATCATTGGCTCAATGGCAAACACCATTCCCGCCTCCAACTTCACCCCTTTGCCTCTCTTTCCATAGTTAGGAACTTCCGGATCTTCATGAAGATCTTTTCCAACCCCATGTCCTACTAATTCTCTCACCACTCCGTATCCGAATTGCTCTACATGATTTTGTATGGCAAAACTGACATCTCCCATTCTATTGCCGGCTTTCGCCTGCGCAATTCCAATGTGAAGTGATTCGTAGGTGCGATCCAGTAAATCCAACACATCTCTATTCACCTTTTCGAGTGGATAGGTATAGGCGGAGTCACTATGGAATCCTTTAAACTTTACACCGCAATCCACTGAAACGATGTCGGTCTCTTTTAACTCGTACGTTCCTGGAAACCCATGAACCACGGTTTCGTTAACCGAGATGCACAAGGAAGCTGGAAATCCGTGATAGTTTTTAAAGGAAGGAGTCCCTCCATGATCACGAATAAATTCCTCGGCAACCTGATCCAATTCTTTGGTAGTAACCCCGGGTTTTATCCTTTTGGCTACCTCACCATGCGCCTTTCCTAAGATCAGCGCACTTTCCCGAATCAATTGAATCTCATCGTCCGTCTTGTAGCGAATCATCTACCTCAAGCCGCAGCAAACTGAGAACGTCCTTTCACTCTACCCGATTTCATCATTCCTTCATAATGCCGCATCAATAGGTAACTCTCCACTTGCTGAAGTGTGTCCAACACAACTCCCACAAGAATTAGCAGAGAAGTACCCCCATAGAATTGAGCAAAATTCTGCGTGATTCCCGCCTTCACTGCAAAGGCAGGAAGAATGGCAACCGCGGCAAGGAAAATAGCGCCTGGTAAAGTAATCTTTGATAAAATACTGTCTATAAACTCGGCTGTCTGTTTTCCTGGTTTAATACCTGGAACAAACCCACCGTTTCTTTTCAAATTGTCTGCGATATCATTCGAAGGAACGGTAATCGCTGTATAGAAAAATGTAAAAACCAAAATCAGTATGGCGAATAACAAATTGTATTGCCACGAAGTAAAATCAGCAAACGTTGAACCCACGTACGCTCCCAAATCGCTGTCCTGCCAGATCTGAGCAACCAGAGGAGGGATAAACATAAGGGCTTGTGCAAAAATGATAGGCATTACGCCTGCCGAATTCAACTTCAAAGGAATGAAATCCCGCTTGCCACCGTACAATTTATTACCAACCACCTGCTTGGCATATTGAACCGGAATTCTTCTAACCGCCTGCGTAAGAGCAATTACACCTACCACCACAAAAAACAAGGCGAGTGCTTCCAAAATGAAAAGCAACATGCCATTCATTCCTTTTGCATCAATTTCCTGATAAATGGCAGCCGGGAATCGCGATACAATACCGATCATAATCAGCATACTAATACCATTGCCAATTCCTTTATCGGTGATTCTTTCCCCTAACCACATGCAAAACATGGTGCCCGCAATCAAAATAATGATTGAAGAAACCGTAAAGAACATCCCAGGATTCAAAATAGCTTCCGCATTTACCGTTGCGCGGATGTAGCCATACGATTGTGCAGCCGTGATAATGATTGTCAATACGCGGGTAATCTGATTCAACTTTTTACGACCACTTTCTCCTTCTTTCTGAAGCTTTGTGAAATGAGGCACAGCCACAGTTAATAACTGCACCACAATGGATGCCGAGATATAGGGCATAATACCTAACGCAAAGATGGATGCCCGACTGAATGAGCCTCCTAAGAAAGTATTAAGAAGATCAAAAATACCGCCCTGGTTTCCAGATAAAAGATTGGGATCGACACCCGGCAGTACAATATAAGATCCTAGCCGGAAAATAATCAGAAACCCTATCGTGTTGAGGATTCTTACCCGAAGATCTTCGATCGAAAAAATGTTCTTTATGGTTGTAAAGAAACGCTTCATTATTTCACAGTTGTGACGGTACCGCCTACGTTTTCAATTGCTTTTGTTGCCGTTTCTGAAAAGGCGTGTGCTTCTACGCTCACCTTTGATTTCAATTCTCCACGACCTAATATTTTTACGCTATCCTTTTTACCCACGATACCGTTATCAATCATAAGTTGTACTGTAATCGCAGAAGCTTTAGTCTTTTGTGCCAATTCCTCGAGGGCATCCAGGTTAATTGCTTTAAAGAATACTTTGTTGTTATTCTTAAAACCAAACTTAGGAATACGTCTTTGAAGCGGCATCTGTCCGCCTTCAAAACCAAATTTCTTGTGGTACCCCGAACGAGACTGAGCTCCCTTGTGTCCACGGCCAGCCGTGCTACCCCCGGAACCTTGTCCTCTTCCAAGACGCTTATTTGTTTTTACCGATCCTTCTGCCGGCTTGAGTGTGTGCAGCTTCATTTTATAATTCGGTTACGCTCACTAAATGCTTAACTTTTTTTACCATGCCCTGTATTTGTGGCGTGTATTCCACTTCTACCGAACGATGTACTTTTCCAAGACCTAACGATTGTATCGTTCTCAATTGCGTTTCAGGTCTCTTGATTGTACTACGGGTTTGTGTAATTCTAACTTTTGCCATACCTACTATCCGTTAAAAACTTTTGACAACGAAACACCGCGATTGCGCGCAATAGTTTGAGGATCACGCATAGTGGTTAAAGCCTTGAAGGTAGCCTTCACCACATTGTGTGGATTGGATGAACCTTTAGACTTTGCCAACACATTGTGTACACCCGCGCTTTCTAACACGGCACGCATAGCACCCCCTGCAATAACACCAGTACCGGCAGAGGCTGGTTTCAACAACACAAAACCGCCACCAAATTTTCCTAGCGACTCGTGCGGAACCGTTCCTTTGATGATCGGTACTTTAACCAAATGCTTCTTCGCATCATCGATACCTTTTGTAATGGCATCGGTCACTTCGTTTGCCTTTCCTAAGCCATAGCCCACCACACCGTTTCCATCTCCCACTACTACAATGGCAGCGAAACTAAATCTTCTACCACCTTTCACCACTTTGGCTACACGCTGGATGGCAACCACCTTTTCTTTCAGGTCGATTTCACTTGCCTTTACTGTGCTGACGTTACTTTGTGTCATGCTTTAAAATTTTAAGCCTCCTTCTCTGGCTCCTTCAGCCAAAGCTTTGATATTACCATGATAGAGATACCCGTTGCGATCAAATACTACTTCTTGAATACCGCTGGCAACAGCCTTTTCCGCTACCTTCTTACCTACGCTCTTCGAGATCGTCATATTTACCCCACCTTTCTTATCCAACTCAATTGAAGAAGAAGAAGTAAGTGTGTGACCAGCTGCGTCATCTATAAGTTGTGCATAAATAACTTTGTTGCTGCGGAAAACTGACAGACGCGGTCTGGCAGAAGTGCCTTCCATTTTTTTGCGGATTCCTTTTTTAATTCTGAGTCTCCTGTCTTTAATGTTTGCCATGATTCCCTATTTATTTAGCCGCTGCTTTACCAGCTTTTCTACGTACAAACTCACCCACAAACCGAATACCTTTTCCTTTGTATGGTTCTACACTACGCAACGATTTAATCTTGGCAGCAACCTGCCCAATCAATTGTTTATCAATACCCTCTAAGGTAATGGTCGGGTTCTGACCTTTCTCCTGAGTAGCCTGAACCTTAAGCTCGGAAGGGATACCCACGATTACACTGTGTGAATACCCTAAACTTAAATCCAATACGTTCCCTTGAGCAGATGCCTTATACCCTACACCAATCAATTCTAATTCAGCTTTAAAACCCTTGCTTACTCCTTCAACCATATTGTTGATGAGAGCACGGTACAGACCGTGCATGGCCTTGTGTCTCTTTTGTTCTGTAGGACGTTCTACCACCAAATTGCCTTCTGCGACAACGACCTTAAAGTCGGTATCAATTTTTTGCTTTAGTTCACCTTTGGGACCTTTTACTGTAACCAGGTGATCTTGTTCTGAAAAAGTGCAGGTAACACCTTTAGGAATCTCAATGGGTAATCTACCAATTCGTGACATGTCTTTCCTTGTTTAATAGATATAACACAACACTTCACCACCTACATTCAAGGCTTTTGCTTCCTTATCCGTAATCACTCCACGCGAAGTAGACAGGATGGCAATGCCTAGTCCGTTCAATACCTTCGGCAAACTATTTGCCGGCTTGTACTGACGTAACCCGGGTGTACTTACCCGATGTAATTTCGTAATCGCTGATTCTTTGGTCTCAGGATTATACTTCAAGGCGATTTTGATATTGCCTTGCTTATTAGAGGTGTCCTCAAACTTGTAGTTCAGGATATACCCTTTATCAAATAGAACCTTCGTTACCTCCTTCTTAATGTTGGAAGCAGGAACCTCTACTACGCGGTGACGAGCCTTAATGGCGTTGCGCAACCGGGTCAAATAATCTGCTATCGGATCAGTTGTTTTCATTTTATTTTGTTAAAAACAAACCCGTTTTTTGGAACGGGCTGCAAAGATATATAACAATTTCTGTTATTCAAACTGTTATCTGGTTTCGGTTTAGCCTGTTTTAGAGGGTGCCCCGACCTGGATACTCAGCAACCTAATATGTCTGAGGGTCTTCTACCAGCTAGCCTTGGTTAGTCCTGGTATTTTTCCTTCGTTGGCCATTTGGCGAAACTGGTTACGGCACAAACCAAACTTACTCATATAGCCTCTTGGGCGACCGGTAAGTTTGCAACGGCTGCGCAACCGCACGGCAGATGAACTTCTCGGAAGTTTATCCAAACCCGCATAGTCTCCAGCTTCTTTTAAGGCCTTGCGTTTTGCTGCGTAGCGTGCTACCAGTCTTTCTTTTTTCTTGTCTCTTGCGATGATTGATAATTTTGCCATCGATCGATTAATTTTTGGTTACAAATGGCATACCCAACGCCTTCAACAGCGCATAGCTTTCTTCATCAGAAGCTGCAGAAGTCACGAAGGTTATATCCATGCCGTTAATCTTATTTACCTTGTCGATTGAAATTTCGGGGAAAATGATCTGCTCTTTTACACCCAACGTGTAGTTTCCACGACCATCAAATCCCTTGTCGCTTACGCCTTTAAAATCGCGCACGCGGGGCAGAGCCACATTCATCAAGCGATCTAAAAATTCATACATACGATCACCCCGCAAAGTAACCTTAACGCCAATCGCCTGATTGGAACGAAGCTTAAAGTTCGAAATGTCTTTCTTAGAGCGGGTAGCCACAGCCTTCTGACCTGTAATGGTAGAAATTTCTTCCAACCCTACATCGATCAGTTTCTTATCGGCTACCGCAGCACCAATACCTTTGTTGATGCAAATTTTTTCAATTTTAGGTACCTGCATTACCGACTTATACTGAAACTTGTCTTTCAGGCCGGGAACGATTTCCTTGAGGTACTTCTCTTTTAATCTTGGAGTTGCCATTACTTAATAAATTCTCCTGTTTTCTTTGAATATCTCTGAAGTTTACCCTTCTCGTTAAGCTTTCTGCCTGTGCGAGTAGGTTTGCTGGTAGAAGGATCTACCACCATCAGATTGCTGATGTGGATGGTTCCTTCCATCTTCTTTATGCCCCCTTCAGGCTTGCCAGCCGAAGGCTTCTGATGTTTGGTTACCATGTTGATTCCTTCAACAATTGCACGGTTTTTATCTGAAATGATCTCCAGAACCTTACCCGTTTTAGTCTTGTCGTTACCCGCTAAGACCACCACGGTGTCTCCTTTACGGATGTGCAACTTTTGCTGTTTGTTATACTTCCTTTCCATAACTTATAATACTTCGGGTGCCAAAGACACAATTTTCATGAATTGCTTCTCTCTCAACTCGCGCGCCACGGGACCAAAGATACGGGTACCTCTGGGCTCGTCCTGTGCATTTAATAACACAGCGGCATTATCTTCAAAGCGGATGTACGATCCGTCTTTTCTTCTGATTTCCTTCTTGGTGCGAACAATTACCGCTTTGGAAACGGTACCTTTCTTTACCTGGCTGGTAGGAATTGCTGATTTCACCGTGACAACAATTTTATCGCCTACACTGGCTGATGCTCTTTTTGTTCCACCTAAAACGTGAACACAAAGAACCTCTTTGGCTCCGCTATTATCTGCTACCGTTAGCCGGCTTTCTGTTTGTATCATGGTTACTTCGCTTTTTCAATTATTTCAACCAATCTCCATCTCTTATTCTTGCTCAATGGGCGTGTTTCCGAAATACGCACTGTATCTCCAATACCCGCTTCATTCTTTTCATCATGGGCCATGAACTTGGTTGTCTTGTTCATGAACTTTCCATAGATAGGATGCTTCACCTTACGGTCTATAGCAATGGTGATTGACTTGGTCATCTTATTGCTCACCACTTTTCCTATTCTTTCTTTTCTTAGGTTTCTAGCCGTCTCCATGAGAAATTATTTTTGTGATTCTTTTGCTTTCAATTCTGTTTTCAGGCGAGCAATGAGTCTGCGGGTTTCCTTAATTCTCATTGGGTTTTCAATGGCTGAAACCTGATGAGCGAACTTCAGTTTGCGCAAAGCTTCGCCTTCGCTGCCAATCTTCTCAGTAAGTTCGGCTAAGGTTAGTCCTTTAATTTCTACGTTTTTCATTTTGCTGCTTGTTCTACGTAATCTCTTCTTACTGTAAAGCGTGTCTTAATCGGAAGTTTTCCATCCGCTAATGCCAACGCTTCTTTTGCTGTAGCCATAGTAACCCCGCCTGCCTCAAACAGGATAGTACCGGGCTTAATAACAGCTACCCAATATTCCGGGGCACCTTTACCTTTACCCATACGTACCTCGGCAGGCTTGCGGGTAATGGGTTTGTCCGGGAAAATGCGAATCCAAACCTGACCTTCGCGCTTCATGGCACGGGTAACCGCCACACGAGCTGCTTCTAATTGACGGGCTGTAATCCAACCGGGTTCAAGAGCTTTTAATGCGAAGGAGCCGAAAGCAATAGAGTGACCGCGCGTAGCTGTACCCTTCACTTTCCCTTTTTGCATTTTCCTGAATTTAGTCCGCTTAGGCTGTAACATGATATCCTGCTTTTATCTGTTCTGAATTATTTCCGACCTTTTCTTTCTCCACCGCGCTCGCCTCTTGGCGCACGCTCGTTTCTTCCCCCGCGATCTCCACCTCTTCTTCTATCGCCACCGCTTGGTTGACCTGGCTTGTTCTCTCCCGGAGTATTACTTACGATTCCTACATTAGGAGAAAGGTCACGTTTGCCGTAAACCTCACCCTTAAATATCCATACCTTAATTCCAATCTTTCCGTAAACCGTTTGTGCTTCTGAGATAGCATAATCGATATCCGCTCTCAGTGTGTGAAGGGGAATTCTTCCTTCTTTATACTGCTCGGTACGAGCCATATCAGCACCGGCTAAACGGCCAGACAATTTCACTTTAATCCCTTCAGCTCCTACCCGCATGGTTGAGGCAATGGCTTGCTTCATCGCTCTGCGATATGAAATCCTTGCTTCCAATTGCTGGGCGATTGATTCCCCTACCAAACGAGCATCCAGTTCAGGGCGCTTAATTTCATAGATGTTAATTTGAACATCCTTGTTGGTAAGTTTCTTTAATTCTTCTTTGATCTTGTCAACCTCGGTACCACCCTTTCCAATTACTACACCTGGACGGGCAGTGTGGATAGTCAAGGTTATTCTTTTAAGCGTACGCTCAATAACAACTTTAGCGATACCACCTTTTTGTATGCGGGCGTCCACATACTTTCTGATTTTTTGGTCTTCAACCAATTTATCAGAGAATGAATTTCCACCGAACCAGCTAGAGTCCCATCCGCGGACAATGCCTAATCTGAAACCTACCGGGTTAATCTTTTGTCCCATTATTCTTTCGTTTCTTTTGATTCTGACTTAACCGCCTCGGCCTTGGCAGGCATGCGATCTACTGTTAAGGTTACGTGATTGGATCTCTTTCTTACGCGATGAGCACGACCTTGCGGTGCGGGTCTTAGGCGTTTCAAAATCCGACCTCCATCAACAAACACTTCTTTTACAAACAAATCAGCTTCTTCCAACTTCACATCTGTATTCTTTGCTTCCCAACTGCTAATGGCCGATAAAAGTAATTTCTCCATTTTAGCCGCTGCATGCTGAGCTTCATACTTCAAAATATTTAAAGCTTTGCTCACCCGCTCGCCACGAATCAAATCAGCCACTAATCGCATTTTGCGAGGAGAAGAAGGAACGTTCTTCAGGTAAGAGGTAGAGGCTCCGTTCTTTGCGGCTTCTTTTACAGCCTCAATCTTCTCTCTTTTTAAAACTGATCTTTTTTTCTTTTTAACTGTTTCCATAGTTCAGGAATCTTGAAAATTCTTGATTTTACGCTTTGTTATTTCCTGAGTGTCCTTTAAACGTGCGGGTTGGTGCAAATTCACCAAGCTTGTGCCCCACCATGTTTTCGGTAACATAAACCGGAATAAATTTATTTCCGTTGTGTACGGCAAACGTGTGGCCGATACAATCCGGAGTAATGGTAGATCTGCGTGACCAGGTTTTGATCACAGATTTTTTTCCAGCCTGCTCCATAACTGCCACTTTCTTGGCAAGTCGTGCATCTAAATACGGACCTTTTTTAACTGACCTTCCCATAATTATTTTTTCCTTCTTGCAATGATTAAACCATCAGAATACTTCTTGGGGTGACGGGTTTTCTTACCCTTCGACAACAAGCCCTTGCGTGATCTTGGATGACCACCAGACGCGCGTCCTTCACCACCACCCATCGGGTGATCTACCGGGTTCATAGCCACAGGTCTGGTGCGAGGACGAACTCCTCTCCAACGGCTGCGGCCAGCCTTACCCACACTTTCGTTCATGTGTTCGGCATTGGAAACTGCGCCTACCGTAGCCAGGCAATTCACCAATACATTTCTTAATTCTCCGGAAGGAGTTTTTAATGTTGCATACACGGCTTCGCGGGCAACCAACTGTACAAAGGTACCTGCACTGCGGGCCATAGAAGCACCCCGGCCTGGCTTCACTTCCACATTATGAACAATCGTACCGATAGGAATTTTTGAAAGTGGTAATGCATTGCCCACCTCGGGTGCAATGTTTTGACCGGAGATAACGGTTTGACCTACTTTAATTCCTTGCGGAGCAATGATATACGACTTCACACCATCCGCATAGTACAACTTTGCTATGCGCGCAGTTCTTGCGGGATCGTATTCAATAGATTTAACGACAGCTGGAATATCAAAACGGTCGCGCTTAAAATCAATCAAACGAACCTTTTGCTTATGGCCACCCCCAATATAGCGCATAGTCATGCGACCCTGGTTGTTACGTCCACCTGTTTTCTTAAGAGTGGTAACCAGAGATTTCTCCGGCTTGCTCTCGGTAATATCCTCGAAACCAGGAGACAACCGATGACGGGTTCCTGCAGTTACGGGTCTAAGTTTTTTCAACGCCATCGCTCAAAAATTATACGTTGCTATAAAAATCAATTACTTCACCAGAAGCCAAGGTTACAATGGCTTTCTTATAACTAGGCTTGCGGCCTGATAACACACCGGCCTTTGTAAAACGTGATTTGAATTTACCAAGCACATTGCTTGTGTTAACACGTTCCACGTTAACGCCATACATTTTCTCTACCGCATTTTTAATTTCTACTTTGTTGGCAGCGGCATCAACAATGAAACCGTACTTGCCTTTTTCATTCAAAGAAGAAACCTTCTCAGTAACCAGGGGTTGTTTTAAGATACTCATTGGCTTACTGCTTATTTAATAGGTTATCAATCATAGTAATCGAGCTCTCGATCAAAATCACCTGCTCTGCATTGACAACATCGTAGGTATTGATTTGATCCGCTGTTACAATTTTAGAATTCTGAACATTTCTTCCTGAAAGAACAACGTTCTTATTTACCTCTGGAAGAACAAATAGGGTCTTCTTGTCCTGAAGAGACAAGGCCTTAATCAAGGCAATGAAATTTTTGGTCTTGGGGGCTTCAAAATTGAAGTCCTCAACCACAGCAATCATATTATCCTTAGCCTTATAGGTTAAGGCAGACTTTCTTGCTAAATCTTTAACCTTCTTATTCAGTTTGAAAGAATAATCGCGGGGGGTTGGACCGAAGATACGACCACCACCTTTGAATTGAGGGTTTTTAATGTTACCCGCACGCGCTCCACCGGTTCCTTTTTGCTTCTTTAACTTCTTAGAAGATCCGCTGATCTCGTTACGCTGCTTGGATTTATGGGTACCTTGACGTTGGTTAGCCAAAAAACTTTTTACGTCCAACCATATTGCATGATCGTTCGGTTCAATGCCAAAAACCTCACTGGCGAGGTTTACTTTGCGGCCGGTTGTTTCACCGCTTGATTTTACAACTGCTATGTCCATTACTTTTGCAGAATTATCGTTGAATTATTCGAACCGGGCACAGAACCGCTTACAAGGATCAAATTTTTATCAGCCAGAATCTTAACCACGCGAAGGTTGGTAACCTTAACACGATCAGTACCCATGCGGCCTGGTAAACGCTTTCCTTTAATAACGCGGGAAGCAAACGATGCATTACCCATTGAACCCGGAGCACGCAGACGGTTATGCTGACCGTGGGTTTGACCACCCACCCCGCTAAAACCATAGCGTTTTACTACTCCTTGAAATCCTTTTCCTTTAGATGTACCCACGGCATCTACATAGTCACCTTCAACAAAAACATCCTGCACGTTGATTTGCTTTCCTAATTCAATCATGCCGTCATACTCCTTACGGAAGTCTCTGAATTCGACAACAGATTTTTTAGGGCTTGTGTTGGCTTTTTTGAAATGACCAACCAGCGGCTTGGGTGTGTTTTTTTCCTTCCTTTCTGCAAAGGAAAGCTGCACAGCTCTGTATCCGTCTGTCTCCGTATTTTTTACGTGAGTGACAACACAAGGGCCGGCTTCGATGACTGTAACAGCGATATTCTGGCCATCTGGGCCAAATACGCTTGTCATTCCTACTTTACGTCCTAATATTCCAGGCATGGTTGAAACCTATTTTGCTTGTTTTTAACCCGTTTTGCGGGTTTTGTACCGCAAAAAGGACTGCAAAGATAGGAACTAAACATTAGCTACCAAGTGCGCCTTTCAAAAAAATAAATAGGACCCTTCCAC
>JAEUUB010000341.1 GCA_016787745.1 Cyclobacteriaceae bacterium | reverse complement strand
ACCCTTCGACTTTCATATCGACTTGTACAAAAACCCGTCTGCATTTCCCTTTGTTAAGCATGTGCAGGAATTCAGTCATAAGGCAGGATTGATAAAGACCGATGATGAAGTGATGGGAATAGTCTTTAAAGGAGTTGGGAGCAGCTTTAATGTCTCGCAATTTCAACAAAGTTTACTGGAGGGTACTTTTATTCATTTTTCTGATTCGGGTTACTCCAATCAGGTATTGCTTAGCCAGGTTATTGCAAACAAGATTAATGCAAAAACCGGAGATGATATTGTAGTTCATTTTTTCCAGAACCCACCTCGCTTTCGAAGACTAACGGTTGCTGGTATTTACGAGACGAACCTCTCGGATTATTTCGATAGCAAGGTGATTATTGGGGATATTGGATTGGTGCAACGGTTAAATGATTGGTCACCTCAGCAGGCGGGAGGAATGGAAGTACAACTTGATCTATCCACTTATAATGCTTTTCAACTTTGGCAAACGGATTTCGCCAGATACTGGGCGCGGGTTCGGGAAGATATAACGGATAACCCGGACGTTGAGAATGAATTTTTATCAACCCTTTCAGCCTTGTTCAACTATCGGTTTGACTTTGACAAAGCAGCCATGGAAGAGTCGGCCAGAACTATAAGTCAATCTATAGACTATGATTTGTATATGGAGACAGTACGAGACAAATACATTCAGGTGTTTGAATGGCTTGATTTAATTAAGCGGCAGGTGAAAATTCTCTTGGTGATAATATTGGTAGTCGTTTGTGTTAACATGATTTCAGTTATTCTCATTTTGGTTATGGAACGAACGCAGATGGTAGGTATGCTAAAAGCCATGGGGGCGCAAGACAAATCCATCCGTAACGTCTTTTTGTTTAACGGAATGAATTTGATTGCAAAGGGATTGGCCTGGGGAAATGCTGTGGGATTGGGCCTTTGTTTTTTACAGGATAAGTTTAAACTTATTGCTTTAAACCCACACGATTATTATATGAGCTATGTTCCGATTCAATGGAGTTGGGGCACTGTACTAATCTTAAACCTGATTGTCTTTTTTACTGTGCTGGTGGTCTTACTTCTGCCTACCCGGTTTATCACACGCATCAATCCTATTCAGGCAATCAAGTTTGACTAACGATCATAACTGATTCTTTTTTAAGACAGGTTGTGGATTTTTTTCCCCATCAAATGTGATTTATTTAAAATTTCCTGACCATAAGACTTGCTGATTATCAACGAGTTCTGAAATTTCTTAAAGGCCTTCCCGGTGTGCGTATCTTTTTGCATAGGTATGCGAAAACAAACTTAAATCGCTATGACACAAAAACTATTTATCGGAGCAATTGCAATAGCCATATTGGGAAGTTGTAATGTGCAGGAGAACAAAGAATTGAGAGCCAAAGTGGATTCACTGCAGGTAGAGTTAATTGCAAGTGAGCAAACCGCGGCTCAGCTACACGAGGTGGGTATCATGCTTGACTCGATTGAATTGAGGCGGGTTAACCTACGGTCGGGGGTAGTTGAAGGTACCGATTACAAAGATTACGCGGGCCGGATGAAGAACCTCAATGCGTATATTCAACAAACACAGAAGAAGTTGGATGAGATGGAAGAGTCAATAAAAAACTCAAAGAATGCATCCTCCAAGTATGCTTCGATGGTAAAAAAACTTAAGGCGGAGCTGGAAACCAGCACCCAGCAGTTGGCAGCCTTGCAGATTGAAGTGGAAAATTATCGGGCGGATAACCAGTATCTGGCAAAAACGGTAGTTGAAAAAGATTCAATCCTGGCAATAAACACCGAGGTAATTAAAGTTCGTGAGCAAGACATTGCTGCACTTGAAACAAAAGTGCAAGACATTAGGTCCAGCGCTACAATGACCCAAGCGGATTTGTTGTATGCGCAAGGTCAGGCTCTTGAAACAGCCGCTGACAGAACCAAGTTAGCCCCTCGCAAGAAAAAAGAAACGCAGCGGGAAGCGCTTGAGCTTTATAAAATGTCTTACTCGTTAGGTAAGGAAGAAGCGAAAGCTAAAATTGAAGAACTTGAAAAGGCGATAAGTTAATAACTGATTGCTGATTCAATGACTAGAGAGCCGTGCAGGCTCTCTTTTCTTTTTACAGAAGCTAGGGCTTTGGAGCGATTCAAAACGCTAAAATCTAAGCCGGGATATATTTTTTAAACCAGCTTTCAATGGTCATTTGGATCACTCCGAAAAAGGCTTCTTTAAAAATGCCGGCCGACATTTTACTTTGCCCACGGGTACGATCGGTAAATACAATGGGCACTTCGTTCAATTTGAATCCATATTTCCAGGCCAGGAATTTCATTTCTATCTGAAAGGCATACCCTACAAATTTAATTTCAGCGAGGGGAATGGTTTCTAATACCTTTCTACGATAACAAACAAAACCCGCTGTGGTGTCGTGCACAGGAATGCCCGTAATGATCTGCACATATTTGCTCGCAAAAAATGAAAGTAAAACTCTGCCCATGGGCCAGTTAATTACATTTACGCCACTGGCATATCGCGAACCAATGGCCAGGTCGTGGCCCCATTCTGCGCAGGTTAGGTAAAGTTTTATCAGATCTTTAGGATTGTGCGAAAAGTCAGCATCCATTTGCAGAATGAACTCATAATGATGTTGCATAGCATATTGGAAACCTTCAATATAGGCAGTACCCAAACCAGCTTTAGCTGGTCGTTCCATCAGGTGTAAGCGGGTATCTCCGTTTGAGTTATAATTATTCTGAAGATCTTTTACTATTTCGGCTGTACCATCCGGAGAGTTATCATCGACAATCAGTATATCAAAATCCTTAGGCAAGGAAATAACCGTATCAATGATCAAGGTGATATTCTCCTTTTCATTATAGGTTGGTATAATGACGATTGCGTTATTCAAAAATTGCAAGGTTTTAAAGCGGAATAATATTCCGGCATTAACAAATCTAAATAAAAGTGGGTATGAAACAATCCTGCCAAAGTTGAAGAATCCCGGAAATTGGTTGAATTGCAAGAATACCTTATCATTGGAACCAAAACAGGTAATTTGATGCATAAATGCGTTTTTTTAGACCGAGATGGGGTTATTAATCGGGATAATCCAAACTATACGTTTACTGTTGAAAGCTTTGAGATAATTCCGGGAGTATTAGAGGCAGTGGATAGACTCAAGCAAGCTGGTTATTTATTGATTGTTGTTACGAATCAGTCAGGGATTGCTCAGGGTATTTACTCCGAAGAACAAGTGAATCAATGCCATGAGTATTTTCAGAAAACCTGTGGCAATAAAATTGATCATTTTTATTTTTCACCCTATCATCCAACAGTAACGGCCTCTCTGGCGCGCAAGCCAGGAACGTTATTGTTTGAAAAAGCGATTGCCCGGTTTCAGGTTGACATTGCTCAATCATGGATGGTAGGAGATCGTGGTCGGGATATTGTTCCTGCGCGCAATTTGGGTATTCGCACTATACAAATAGGGGATGAAATCGAACCCGAGAATGCAGCCGATTATCGGGTGGAAAATTTACGTGAAGCGGCTACGTTGATCCTTACTTACTCAAAGACTTAATTTCAATCGTACAATAGGTTCTGCCAGCTTAGGAAAGTTATTGGTAAAATAAATCCGGTCAGACATCCGCTTGTTTGCTAAATAACCTTCGGGAGTAACGCGCATGGAAAATTGAAGGAATTTTTTATTGCCCCGACCGATCTTAAAGTTACTCTCCAGATTTTTCATTTTATAAGAATGAAATAGCGATTGATGCATAATAAGTGCTAAAGCAGAAGGTACTCCGATAAAAACGGCCGGGGATTCAGTCTCAAGCAGCGCAGTAATACCTAATCCGATCAGGGCCGC
>JAEUUB010000286.1 GCA_016787745.1 Cyclobacteriaceae bacterium | reverse complement strand
ACCAGAACTAAACCAACTACTACCGTAGAGTTATTTGATACCGAGCCCAAAGAATTTCCCTTACCCGAACTAAAACGAAATGTGTTGGAAGATGCTTTTGATGAAATCGAGTTGCTTGGTTTTCCTTTGTGCAATCCGTTTGATCTTTTGGCTACAAAAGATTTTGGCGATGTTACTGCAAAAAGCCTCTGTGAGAATAATGGCAAACAAGTTCACATTGTTGGCTACATCGTTACCACCAAAGATGCTTCTACCATGAAAACCAAAGAACATATGGCCTTCGGTACATTCTACGATGTGCATGGCGAAGTCTTTGACACAGTACACTTTCCAAACTCCGCGCGACAGTTCGCCTTTCGTGGTCGCGGTTTTTACAGGTTAAAAGGAAAAGTAATCGAAGACTTTGGTGTATATTCTATTGATGTTCATTGGATGGATAAACTACCGATGGTTAGTAAGCGGGCAGATCATGCTTTCGCAGAAGTAGTAACTCCCACACATACTCAGGTAACTCAACCTTAAATTATACGGGCAATGCCAGTGCTCTTCCGACTACCCGCCTCGGTCTGTGAGGACACAGACCGAGGACGTTGACTTATAATATCATTCACAAGTATCATCATTTTGATTTTGTTATCTGCCAAACTACACTCTACCTTCGCATTAATATCTAAGTAAAAGACGATCTTATACTTTGATCTTCAAACTTTTCAACTTAACACATGCGTCAGCAACTACTCAGCGAAGGAGCCAGCGAACTTAGTTACGAAATCCGCGAGATCGTAAAGAAGGCCGAGCAAATAAAAAATCTTGGAAAAGAAATCTATTGGGAAAACATTGGCGATCCTATTCAAAAAAATCACAAACTACCCGAATGGATTAAAAAAATAATTGCAGACCTATCCCTGCAAAACGAAACATATAGCTATTGCCCCAGCAAAGGAATTTTAGATACCCGAAAATTTCTGGCCGAGCAAACCAATCAATTAAACGGAGTACAAATAACGCCCGATGATATTTGTTTCTTCAATGGCCTGGGCGATGCCATTGCTAAGGTATATCAATACATCACGCTTACTTCACGAGTGATTGGTCCCTCACCTGCATATTCAACGCACTCCAGTGCCGAAGCAGCACATGCCGGTCACGAGCCGCTAACGTATAAACTCGATCCCAATAATAAATGGTATCCGGATTTAGATGACCTCTATAATAAAGTAAAGTACAATCCTAATGTAGTGGGTATTCTTATCATTAATCCTGATAATCCTACAGGAATGGTGTATCCTTACGAAACACTCAAGCGGATCGTTGAAATCGCGAAAGAGTTTAAACTCTTTTTAATCTGCGATGAGATTTATATTAACATCACTTATAACGGGGTTCGTGCCTACTCATTGGCCGAAGTGATTGACGATGTGCCCGGCATTTCCATGAAAGGAATTTCAAAAGAACTCCCCTGGCCGGGTGCGCGCTGTGGTTGGATGGAATATTACAATCGCGATAAGGACGAAGACTTTAACCGGTTTTGTCAGGCCTTGGATAATGCCAAAATGATTGAAGTATGTTCTACCAAACTTCCACAGCTCGCCATTCCAAAAATTCTGGGCGATCCTCGGTTTAAGGTCTATCGGGAAGAAACCAACCACCATATTGGTAAGCGCAGCAAAACGATTGCAGATATTTTGCACACCGTGCCCGAACTTACCTTCAACGAAACTTTTGGAGCTTTTTACAACACCATCATTTTTCGGGATGGGACGTTAAAGCCCAATCAAAGAATTAGGATTGATGACTCCCGCATCAAAACATTGGTGGAACAATGGGTGAATCAGGACATCCCTCACGACAAAAGGTTTGTGTATTATTTATTAGGCGCCAAGGGAATTTGTGTGGTTCCTATCTCTTCTTTCTGTTCAGATCTTCAGGGTTTTCGGGTAACCTTGCTGGAAGAGAATGAAGAGACTCTGATCAATACTTTCACCTCTATTCGTGATGGTATTGTCGAATATCTTGCCTCATAACGCATACCTAACATTCGTTAAATGAATATTTAAAAAACTTTTTCTTTGTTTTCATTGAATGTCATGGCAAAATTCTCCAAACTTGTAGCACAGCATAAGATTATAGTAATATGAGTCACGTGAAGTCAGTCATAATCTCCAGCAAGCTAATCGATACGATGAGTTTGCTCGTGCTTATTAACGTCATTATTCTCCGAAAACCGGGGCTGTGACGATTTTGTGAAAAAATTGTGAACCGCCCCGATAACCCCGGGGCGGTTTTGTTTTATAGTAATAACTGCAAACTAACGATTGTTCTAACTCATATATGTACTACAACGAAAACACGATTCTTTTCCTTGATGGAAAATTTGTAAAGGCCAAAGACGCCACCACCGATTTGTTTAATCAAACAATGCATTATGGCTACGGAACCTTTGAAGGAATTCGTGCTTACCAAACCGTGCATGGTGTAAAAATTTTTAAAGCCCACGAGCACTTCGACCGCCTGCAACGGAGCTGCGATCTGGTAGGCATTCCGTTTACCTACTCAGCCGAAGAGCTAACCCAGATTTCGTATCAGGTTTTGAAAAGAAATAATCTGAAGGACGCCTACATCCGACCGCTAGTCTATTGCCATCCTAATATGACACTCTCTGCCCCTACGGGGGTATCGGTTATGATTGCCGCCTGGGAATGGGGTAAGTATCTGGGAGATCAGTTGGTAAAAGTTTGTGTGTCTTCGTACCAGCGCCCTAATCCAAAATCAGTTAAAGTAGAGGCTAAGGTTTGTGGTCATTATATCAATTCCATCCTGGCAACCAACGAAGCAAAACACCGCGGATTTGACGAAGCCCTGATGCTTGATTCAAATGGTTTTGTTGCGGAAGGTCCCGGAGCCAATTTCTTTTTTGAAAAAGAGGGTGTGCTCTATACACCCCCACTCGGAAATATTTTACCCGGCATCACTCGTCAAACAGTTTTAGAAATCTGTAGAGAAATGGACATGCTTGTCGAAGAAAAGCATTTCCGACCCGAAGAATTGTTTGAAGCCGACAGCGCCTTTTTCTGTGGTACGGCCGCAGAAATAATAGGAATTGAATCCATTGAGGGGCAATCCTTCAGCAAACCCTGGAATCATTCCATGGGGGCCATTGTACAAGAAGCTTATAAGTGTATTGTATTAGACAAGAGTTATTCATATGTAATTGTATAATACTGGATACTGGTTACTTGATGTTATTGACAAGCAACCAGAATCTAGTCCAGAATCTGAAAAGAATGGAACTAAATAAATATAGCCGGACCATCACACAAGACCCTACACTGCCCGCTTCGCAGGCCATGTTATATGGAATCGGCTTAACCGAACATGATTTAACAAAAGCACAGGTAGGCATTGTAAGCACCGGCTTTGATGGCAACACCTGTAACATGCACTTAAACGCATTAGCCAGTGAGGTGAAGCAAGCCGTGTGGGATCAGGAGTTGGTGGGATTAAT
>JAEUUB010000202.1 GCA_016787745.1 Cyclobacteriaceae bacterium | reverse complement strand
GCCTTTTACCACTCACCATTAATTATTCAAAAGCTCTACCACTAACTCAGCAGCAGCAGCACCTGAATTTTGTTGTTGTCCTGTTACTAAGTTGCCGTCTTGAATGGCGTAGGAAGAAAATGGAGCAGCTACTTTAAAAGTGGTGCCTGAAAGTTTCTTAGCTTCTGTTTCAATTCTATAAGGTTGAATTTTTTGTCCAACTGCTTTATCGGCATACTCTTCTTCCGCGTCAGCGAAGCCAGTCCAAGTTTTGCCTTTTACTAAAAGTTCTCCGTTTGATTTCTTAGCTTCCAACAACAGCGTTGTGGAATGGCAAACGGCTGATGCTGGTTTACCTGCTTCATAAAAGGAAACAAAGAGTTTTTCTAAATCTTTATTTCCTTTGAAAGTATACATGGGCCCTTGTCCACCCACCAGGAAAATTGCTGCATAATCGTTGTGTTTAACTTCAGTCAATTTCTTAGTATTCTCTAACATTTGGTTAAACTCTGCCTTTTGCATGTAACCCAATGAAATGATGTCATGAGCAGAATATCCGCTTGCGTCTGTTGGATTAGAATAGCCGTCCATCATTAACTTTCCTCCTTCTGTTGAAACCAATTCGATTTCATAACCTGCTTCTTGAAACACTCTCATTGGATGAGTTAATTCAGCAGCCCAGAATCCAATTGGCCAGCCTGTCTGCTTTGATGTCGATGGTGAACTTGCCACCATTAAAATTTTTCCTTTTGAGGGTGAACCATGTGGGTGCACGTAATTCAGTCTTTCTTTTGGATTTTCCATTTTGTTATTGTTTTTAATTGTTTTTGAATTTTGGGCGTATGTACTCATTCCAGTTAAGAGGATTGCGAGTACAAATCCATGCGATGATTTCATATTGATTATTTTAGTTATGTAAGGCAAAAGTGTAGAGGATATAAGCTAAATTGAATATTATACCTTTTTAGTGTGATACTATCTTTTTGGAAAGTATTGGTTAGAGGCGGATTTGATAGGTATTTTTGAAGGACTTTAAAGAATGCTATATGCCTGACTTCATTTATGAACGTAAAGTCTACTACAATCCTGTAGAGTTTGCATTGTCCTTTATTGGAGGAACGTGGAAAATGCCAATACTTTGGCGATTAAATCAAAATACAATGCGCTATAGCGAATTGAAAAAGACATTGCCTCACATAACACATAAAATGCTTTCCAGTCAACTCAGAGACTTGGAGAGACATGAGTTGGTAGTCCGTGAAGTTTTTCCAGTAGTTCCTCCAAAAGTAGAATATACGATAACAAAAAAAGGCAAAGAGGTCATTCCTCTAATTGAAGCAATACGGAATTATGGTTTGAAGATTATGAAGGAGAAGGGTATTAAGGAAGGTGAATCAAAAAGCTCTACTCCAAAGAGCAAGTCAAAATAATTGTGTGGGGTGGGGATTTGGCTCTTGCCATAGCTTTGGTGTAGGGGAGGTTTGCGTGGCTATGGCCAAATCGAAGATTCAAGAGTTCCATAATAGATAGGATAATCACGAATAAATGCGCAGGGCAATTCGAAACACAATCTTTTTAAAAATGGGGAATCTTTGCTAGAAAATTGTCGTTCGTTTTTTTGAAACACAAATTTGTCCGGGCTCTATTGCTACCAATAGGCTGACAAAACTCATTAACATTTCTCTGAAACCTAAACACCTATGGTCTGTGTCCTCACAGACCAGCAATTCCTACTCCCTTGGCCTGTGTCTTCACAGACCATCCAATTATAACAACATACAAAACTCATTAACATCCCTCTGAAACCTTCCGCAGCCGCAGGCGTAAGTGCATCCGGAAACGGCTTCATTTTTGACGGCAATTCCTTAATATTGCGGTTTACATTTTTAGTAACGGGAGAATATGGCAT
>JAEUUB010000197.1 GCA_016787745.1 Cyclobacteriaceae bacterium | reverse complement strand
AGTCGCTGGCCGCTGGCCGTTACTCCTTTTATGATTGAATTTTTCAATAACTCTTGTTTGATTGTTTCGAATTTGTTGTTGGCCTCACGGTTCATGGGCACCAGCATGATTTCATCTTTATTAAAACCAATGTCTGTGTTTTTCATAAATGATAATTGCTGAACAACAATCAGTGTGCTTACAATCATAGCCAAGGCCAGTCCGAATTGAAGAACAACCAATCCATTTCTAAAAACTGAGCGGCCCTCCTTTTGTGCCCCGCCCTTCAATACACGCGACATGTTAAACGAGGTCATATAAAATGACGGATAAATCCCTGTAAGAAATCCAAGGAGCACAGTCCCTGCAATAACCAGGATAATCATCTGATACTGACTAAAGAAACCTGTGAGAGAAAGCTGCCTACCAATAAGATTATTAAGTACAGGCACAAAAAGTAAATCCAAAAGAACAGCCAGCACAAGCGCCATAAATGCTAACAGTACCGATTCAAAAATAAATTGACTGAAGAGTTGAATCTTTTTAGCTCCTACCGTTTTGCGAACCCCTATTTCTTTCCAGCGATGCGATGCCCGGGCGGTTGTCAGATTCATAAAGTTTACGCCCGCTATGAGCAAAATAAAAATTCCAATAACGAAAAACACATCGAGGTAGCTTCCATTAAATTTTCGGTAGTTATTATAATCGTGTTCTATATCCATAGAACTCAAATGAACCTGACTCAAGGGTTGCAAGTATAATTTATAGTAGGTGTTAATGTCTGGGTCGTCCATGTGGCGTGACATGAACGCTGGAAATTTTTCAGTCAACAAATCAATTTTGGCATTAGGCTCTAGTAAAAGATAGGTGTTCATCCAATTGCTTCCCCATTGATTGTTGAAATCGGGTTGTTCTGAAGTATAAGTCACCATGGAAACGAGAGCATCAAATTGGAGGTGCGAATTCTCCGGTAAATCTTTAAGAATGCCTGTGATTTTGTATTCTTTGTCTTGCCAATTAATTGTATTGTTTAGTGCTTCTGCTGTGCTTTTAAAAAATTTTAAAGCTGTACGCTCGGTGAGTAAAATAGTTTTCGGTTGGTCAAGACAAGAATTAACATCACCATGCAGTAATTCAAAGTCAAAAAGATCAAAGAAATTACTGTCAGCCGCAAAAATGTTTTCTATCAAAATTTTAGTTTCGTCTTTAACTAGTAGCTGTTGTCCCCTTATCCAAAAACGGACAAAAGATTTTACTTCGGGAAACTCTTTTTGAATAGCCGGACCCATGCCCGGCATGGATAAAGCCACTTTCTGTTCATTCGTTCCAGGAAAATTTTGAACTTCATTGAGACGATATATCACATTATTTTTTGCATGAAATGCGTCAAAACTCCGTTCGTCTGTAATAAACAAGTAAATGACAAGGCAAGCGGCTAATCCTATAGCCAGACTAAAAATGTTAATAAATGCATAAAGCGGGTTTTGTCGAATATTCCGCAAGGCAATAGCGTAGTAATTTTTAAGCATAACGCAGGATTATCTATGAATATACTCCTATTCTATATTCTGGTTACAGAAAAGCGCCCTATTTGATTTTTTTTAACAAATACAGGAAGCAGAATTTTTTATAAAGACTGTTGATATCAGTTAAAACCAATCATGCGCATAAACTCCCTGATTGACTGCTTACCGATTAATTCATCACTACGTTTTCTGAAAGTGAGAAAATGATTTTAACTTAGGTAAAATTGAATACTACTCTGAAAATTTAAATTATTGATCTTATGAAAAAGTCTATCTTCTCCGCTTTGCTTCTATTAATTGTTGGTTGCGCTTCGGCTCAAATTACAAAGGGAACTATTCTGGGGGGCGCGTCTTCCAACTTAAATTTTAGTTCCGTCTCTCCCGACACAGGGGATAGTTACACCCTTTTCGATTTAAGTTTAAAGGGCGGGTATTTCGTAATAGACAATGTGGTAGCCGGGGCAAACCTGGGATATCAAAAAGTTGACGACTTCTCGTATACCTCTTTTGGGGTCTTCGGTCGGTATTATTATCAGGGAAAATTTTTCGGGGGTGCCGGATTTACCATTAACACATTTGAAGACAGTGATAGCCAAACCTTGATACCTTTTGAAGTTGGTTATGCGGCTTTCATTAATGAAGTTATTGCCGTTGAACCTTCCTTAAATTTTAGTATTGGCGAAGATTACAACACGTTTGGGTTCAGAGTTGGATTTACCCTCTACTTCAACAGAAATTGATAAGTTGATGGTGGCTCACGGTTTTCCGGTCAGCAACTGCTCATAAAACCAGAGCGCGGTTTTAAAACTTTCAAGACTTACCCGCTCATCTATTCCATGAAAACCGATGGGGTCAATCATGGGACTAAACTTTATTATGTTGGGTGACACCTCACCAAAGTAGCGCGAATCTGTGGCACCAATCATAAGGAAGGGCGAGGTAAGTAAATCGGCATAACTTGTCTTTATTGCTTTTTCTATTTGCTTGTAGCCCGTGCTGTTCATTGGGGTAACCGCGGAAGCTTCGGAAAAACCACCAAAAACATTAATTGTAATACGATCATCGGCAATGATTTCTTTTACCTTATTAATTACGGCTTCCGCTTTGTCTCCCGGCAACAACCTGAAATTTATTGTAGCAGTCGCGAGCGTAGGAATTACATTATCTTTCATTCCGGCTTGTAAGATCGTGGGGGCCACCGTGGTTCGCACCATCGCGTTGCCACCCGCACTGCTCTCATAAATACCAACAATCATTC
>JAEUUB010000135.1 GCA_016787745.1 Cyclobacteriaceae bacterium | reverse complement strand
TCAAACGTATCATTGCTTTCCTTTTCTAAAATCCAGCGGTGGTTTGCGATCGCCAATCATAGACTCGTATTTAAATCCAGGGCCCACATAGTCGTTTAGCTCTTTCTTAGCCTTATCAAGTATGGTTGGATTGTTAAATATATCGATACTTGTCATAGCAATAATCTTAGCAGCATTGTTCATCGCTTTAAAGCCAATGCTGGTACCCCCTGTGGCAACCGCTTGCCACGAGTGTGCCGGTACTCCGGGTACCCATGTGGCGGTTCCTAATCCTGCCGTGGGAACCACCCAGGTTATATCCCCTACATCTGTTGAAGCTGGAAAAAAGCCACCGGTTTTAAAGGGTTGTACTTGTGTGGCCGATTCAAGGGGTGGCACCTTAAACGTGAGTGTGCTTTGAATTTTTTTTCCGAATTCAATTTCTTCCGGAGTATAGTTTACACCGCCAACCGTCTTCAGATTATTGTACATCAGGCGGGCGAGTGTTTCGTTGGGAACAAGATTGAATGAACCAGAAATTACTTCATACTTCATTGTTGTTTCAGTACCACTGGCAGCTCCTTCTGCAGCTTTCACAATGCGATTCCAGATTTCTTCCACCATACGCGCATCCGGATGACGCACCATATATTCCGCTTCAGCATAATCGGGAACCACGTTGGCAGCTAACCCACCCTTATTAATTACGTAGTGAATTCGTGCTTCTTGCGGTACATGCTCGCGCATTAAATTAACCATATAGTTCATGGCTTCCAGCCCATCCAATGCCGATCGACCGGCCTGGGGAGCCGCTGCGGCATGCGCGGAACGGCCGTAGAATTTAAAAATGGTTTGCTTGATAGCCAGGCAGGATTGCGGACTGGCATCATTCGCACTGGATGGATGCCAATGAAGTACAGCATCGACATCATCAAATAATCCATCCCGTACCATGTACACTTTGGCCGAGCCGCCTTCTTCGGCCGGAGTTCCAAATAATTTTACGGTGCCTGCCTTTTTATTTTTCAACAGCCAATCTTTTAAAGTTACGGCAGCGGCCACCGAAGCGGTGCCAAACAGATGATGACCGCAGGCATGGCCGGGACCACCTTCGGTTACGATTTTTCTATCCGGAATTGAATCTTGCGATAGTCCCGGGAGGGCATCAAATTCTGCCAGAATACCAATCACCGGACCACCGCTGCCATAGGTGGCAACAAATGCAGTAGGCATTTCGGAAACTCCGGTTTGTATGTTGAGCCCTTCACTCTTTAATACACCCTGCAACCGCTCTGTACTTTGTGTTTCCAAAAAACCCAATTCCGCATACGACCAAATGTCTTTGGCAACTTTTCGGTAAACCGGAAATTTTTTGTCCAGCTCGGCTGTTACGAACGCCTTATCTTTATCAGGTTTTATTTTGGGGTTGATTTCTGTTTGTGTGTAGGCCGAATATCCCGCAAGGACGAATAGACCCAGTAGAATCTTTTTCATGAATAGTGGTTTAGAGGGAGACAAAAGATAAATTTAATTTATCTCAAATTACAAAGAAGTCGGTAATACGGTATTGCCTTTGATTTGAGCGGCAGACACCCTACTGTTTTTTGATTTCAAACTCAACCCTCCGGTTTAGCTGCTTGTGCTCATCCGTTACTTCCTGTACAATTGGTTTTGAACTTCCGTACCCGATGGCCGTGATTCGTTTTGCGTCTATTTGAAACTGATTGCTCAAATAGCTTTTAATAGCATCTGCACGGGCTTGTGAAAGTTTTAGGTTGGCCTCTTCCTTTCCTGCCGAATCGGTATGGCCCGAAATCACCAGTTTAAAAGTTGGATGATCAATTAAAAAGTTTGCAATCTTATCCAGGTCGCCATGCATTTCGGGTAAGATATTCGCTTTTCCATTTTCAAATTCCAGCGATTGAAACGCAATTTTACTTTCAATGGGTTCTGCAATTTTGTTGATTTCTATGTCCCCATCCATGAAGAAAATTTCTTCGATACGGAAAAAGTCATCCCCCTGGATAATCAAGAGGTAGTTTCGTTTGTTAATCAGACTAAAGTCAAACGTTCCATCATCGCGAATAAATTTGGGAGCCACCTCGACCCCTTCATCCAAATCAATAACGGATACAATTCCCTTTACCGATTTTCCTTGCGGATCTTTAAGACTTCCCTTTAGATGCGTTATGGCTTCCGGTTGCGCTTCCATGGGCACCGGAAAGGAATACAGATCTAGATTTTTTAAATCTTGTTCAACCGAGCGGGCATAGTACAAATCTTTTGATTGTGAATCGATTGTAAAATAATATTCACTTCCACCCCCGTTTACCAGGGGCCCGGTGTTTAACGGTTCATTCCAATTTTTATTAGTACGGTATGATTTGTAGATATCGAATTCCCCAAAGTTGAGCGGATGTCCGTTCGAGCTAAAATAGAGTACATTAAACTTATGGTGATAAAAAGGACTTACCTCACTTTGTACGGTGTTAATGATGGGGCCGGCATTGCGGGCCTTTTGCCATTCGCCCTTCTCATTTTTTACTGCAAAAAAGATATCCGATAACCCGAATGTACCCACCCGATTGGATGCAAAGAACAAGGTGTCACCACCATGTGTCAAGGATGGGTGTGAGTCCCAGCCACTGCTGTTAATGGTAGGGCCTAAATTTTTTATATCACCCCAGGTACTATCCGCTTTCAGTAGAGCCACGTATAAATCGCAGTTCCCAAAACCGTCAGGGGCATTGCATCGCGAGAAGTATAAAAACTTTCCATCTAAACTCAGGCACGCAGAACCTTCGTTGAATTCACTGTTAATGCTTTTGAAAGGTTGGGCATTGTCCCAATAACTTTCCACTTTATAACTATAGAATAAATCCTCGTTGTAGGTGTGATCGTAGTTTTCGTTGCGTTTGGATGTGAAGAGAATCATGTCATCTACATTTCCTACTGTGGGGCCATAATCTTCCTTATCAGAATTAATATATCCTCCCATGTTAATCAATACGGATTGGGGTGGGCGCAACGTGTCAATATCCTTTCTATACTCAACCAGTTTATAATAGTAATCCAGAGGCACATAATTCTCTTTTTTTTCCGGATCTAACATTTGATACCGTTTATACACATCGTTTATATCAAGGCCTTGCTGATGATGCTTGAGAACCAATTTGTAAAGCAGCAGGGATTCTCCCGAAGGACCGTAGGTCTCTGAGAGTTTGGCCAATCGCCAAAGCATGGCAACATTCTTACTGAAGTTCTCTATTCCGAAATTATTCACATATACTTTTAGTTCCTGATACACTCTCTCATTTTGCCCGGATTCATCCAGACTGCGGATTTTTTTAAGCTGATTTTCGTTTTGGTAATAAGGAAGCTTGTTGATATTGGGAAACTCAAATATGTCAGACTGGCTGTACATGGTTAAAGAGTCGTTAAGTTTAACAACTCCGCCCTTTTTAAAACCTTTTTTTTCCTTTTGTGCGTTAACAGTGAGCGCAAAACCTTGCAAAATCAGTAAAAGGACTAGTACACAGGGTTTTGAGACTCTCAATGCAGGTGGTAACGGATGATTAAGGTAGAAAATTGACACAAATTTGCCTTATAACCAAAACACTGGCATATAGATTGAACCGTAAGGTGCACATCAAATAATCATTGCAGTCACCCTTTTTTTGTGTCAAATTGGCACCACTATTTATGTTTAAATCGCTTTCAGTTGCACCCATGGTTCAGGAAGATTCGGAAGAATTGATCCAGTTAATAAATCCAGAACAAGAATCGGATTTAAAGCCGGAAGATTTACCGGAAGAGTTTTCTATTCTTCCCATTAAAAATACAGTACTATTTCCAGGTGTTGTTATTCCTATTACAGTTACCCGACAAAAATCAATTCGACTCATCAAGCAGTCGTATCAAAGCAATCGTATCATTGGGGTTATCGCGCAAAAGAACAAGCAGGCGGAAGAGCCTGGTATGGAAGACTTGTATCGCTTTGGTACAGTAGCGCGCATTATTAAAATGTTGGTGTTGCCCGATGGTAATACCACTATTATAATTCAAGGAAAGAACCGCTTTCAAATTCGTGAATTCTTGCAAGACGAACCCTTCATTACCGCAAAAATAGATTTGCAAACAGAACCTGTACTAGATCTGGAAAGCAAAGAGGTGAAGGCGTTGGTGCAGTCGTTAAAAGACGCTGCCTTTAAAATCCTGAAATTGAATCCTGAGATTCCACAAGAGGCGCATGTCGCATTAGACAATATTCAAAGTACAGGATTTCTGATTCACTTTTTGTCCTCTAATCTAAATGTGGATGTTGCCGAAAAGCAAAAGATCCTTGAAACCAACAATATTATTGATCGCGGTACCTTGTTGCTCCAGTATATGCTGAAGGAAATTCAAATGCTGGAGATCAAACATGAAATTCAAAAGAAGGTGCATACCGATATCGATCAACAGCAGCGCGATTATTTTTTGCGGCAGCAAATAAGAGTACTTCAGGACGAATTGGGGTTTGATGGACCCGATAAAGAAGTTGAAAAATTAAGGAAGCGGGGGTCTGAGAAAAAATGGTCAAAGTCGGTGGCCGATCATTTCAATAAAGAGTTAGATAAACTAATGCGCATTAATCCACAGGCAGCCGAATTTCCGGTAGCCATGAATTACGTAGAGTTTATGCTTGACCTGCCCTGGGAAGAATATACCGTGGATGACTTTGATTTAAAACGGGCCCGTAAAATTCTTGATAAAGATCATTTTGGTTTAGAAAAAGTAAAAACACGAATTCTTGAATACCTGGCCGTTCTTAAATTAAAGCAGGATATGAAGGGACCGATTTTGTGTTTATACGGACCACCCGGTGTAGGAAAAACTTCACTGGGAAAATCGATAGCTAAGTCTTTACAGAGAAATTATATCCGGTTGTCGTTAGGTGGAGTTCATGATGAAGCGGAGATACGGGGTCATCGTAAAACATATGTTGGCGCCATGCCCGGTAAAATATTGCTGAACATCAAAAAAGCTAAATCATCCAATCCTGTTTTTATCTTAGACGAGATTGATAAAGTAAGATCGGATTTCCGTGGCGATCCTTCCTCGGCCTTGTTGGAGGTGTTGGATCCCGAGCAAAATAATACGTTTGGAGATAATTATCTTGAGGCTGAATATGATCTTTCAAAAGTTCTGTTTATTGCCACCGCCAATTCATTAGACACAATACATCCTGCTTTACGCGACCGGATGGAAATCATTGAATTAACGGGGTATACTGTTGAGGAAAAGCTGATGATTGCAGTTCGTCACCTCGTTCCGAAGCAATTAAAAGAACACGGCCTGAAACCCTCGCAGGTTAAGTTTCAGAAACAGGCACTTCTAAAAGTGATTGAAAGCTATACACGCGAATCGGGAGTGCGAAACCTTGAGCGGAGAATTGGTTCCGTTGTGCGCAGCATTGCAAAATCTGTGGCTATGGAAGAGGAGTTTGAAAAGGAGATTACCCCTGCGTTTGTTGTAAAAGTATTAGGAGCTGAAATTTTTGATGAAGAGCTTTATCAGGGAAATGAGATTGCCGGAGTGGTGACAGGGTTGGCATGGACCCAGGTGGGTGGCGATATACTTTTTGTTGAGTCGAGTTTAAACCCGGGAAAAGGAGCGTTAACCATTTCGGGTCAGTTGGGCGATGTAATGAAGGAATCGGCAGTCGCAGCTTTGTCGTATTTAAAATCAAATGCCCAATCATTGAATATTGATCAACGGGTTTTTCAACAGTATGATTTACATATTCACGTTCCAGCCGGGGCCGTACCTAAAGATGGACCTTCTGCAGGCATAACCATGCTTACTTCGCTGGCATCCATTTATACACAGCGAAAGGTAAAAGATAAACTGGCTATGACCGGAGAGATTACTTTGCGTGGAAAGGTGCTGCCCGTGGGTGGCATAAAAGAAAAAATTCTTGCTGCCAAACGCAGTGGCATTAAAGAGATAATTCTGTGCGAAAGAAACAAAAGAGATATACTCGAAATTGAAAAGGTATACATTAAAGGAATTAAGTTCCACTATGTTGACTCCGTGGAAGATGTGCTGAAGATAGCTTTGTTGAAAGAAAAAGTAGCGAAGCCTGTTGCTTTCAATTTGACTGAGGTAAAATCAGAAAAACAGTAAAAAGAATTTCATTTTAATCAAGCGACATGCTATCAGCAACTTTTCTTACCCCACAACAAATTGTTAAGGAATTAGACAAATATATTATTGGCCAACACGAAGCGAAGCGCAACGTGGCCATTGCACTGCGCAACCGGTGGCGAAGAATGAATGTAACATCAGACATTCAAAACGAAATTGTGCCGAATAATATTCTCATGATTGGCGCAACGGGTGTGGGCAAAACGGAAATTGCCCGCAGGCTTGCAAAAATTGCAGATGCGCCTTTTGTAAAGGTAGAAGCTTCTAAATTTACAGAAGTAGGGTATGTGGGTCGCGATGTGGAGAGTATGGTGCGTGACCTTGTGGAGCAATCAGTAAATATGGTAAAGGCACGCAAGAAGGAAGAGGTGAAGGAAAAGGCAGCGCATGCGGTAGAAGAAATTATTCTTGATGCGTTGATTCCGCCTATGCGATCAAAAACCGCGGGGTTTCCGGTAACAACTGAGGAAGCAAACGGGACCCCTGCCTCAGACGTTGAATTGAATGAGCGTACCCGCAACTTATTTCGAGAAAAAATAAAGAACGGTGAATTGGAGGAGCGGAAGATTGAAATTCAGGTAAAGCAGAATACCGGCCCGGGTGTGGGAATGATTGGTGCAGGCATGATGGACGAAGTTTCGATGATGAACCTTCAGGAGATGCTAAGCGGTATGATGCCCAAAAAGGCAAAAAAAAGAAAGGTAACTGTAGGGGAGGCGCGTAAATTTTTATTGGAAGAAGAGTCCGCCAAGTTGGTTGATATGGATGAAGTGAAGGAGGAAGCAATTAGAAAGGCGGAAAATGCCGGGATTATTTTTATTGATGAGATCGACAAAATTGCTTCGGGTACTGGAAAGAAAGGTGGCCCGGATGTTAGTCGGGAGGGTGTGCAACGTGATTTACTTCCAATCGTAGAAGGAAGTACGGTGAATACAAAATATGGAGTTATCAAAACAGATCATGTTTTGTTTGTAGCAGCCGGGGCATTTCATATTTCAAAACCGTCCGACCTCATCCCGGAACTACAAGGAAGGTTTCCGATTCGTGTAGAGCTGACCAATCTCACGAAAGAAGATTTTGTGCGTATTTTAAAAGAGCCAAAGAACGCGTTGACAAAACAATATCAGGCTCTCTTTGAAGCGGAAGGGGTCACCGTTTCCTTCGAGGAAGATGCGATTGATGAAATTGCTAAAACTGCATTTGAATTTAATGTAGAGATGGAAAATATCGGGGCCCGAAGACTGCAAACAGTGATGAGTCGGTTGCTCAATGAATTTCTTTATGATGTGCCCGACAAAACATTTCCAGACTCACAAATAAAGATAACCCGCGAAATGGTTACTCAAAAATTGAAAGGGTTAGTCGCAAATAAGGATCTTAGCGAATACATTTTGTAGGCCATGATTCGGGGTATTGCTCTATGGATTCTCTGTTGCACCTGCCTATCTCAGTTACATGCACAAACAGATTCACTACGGGGAGAGTATATCGAGTCTTTTCCTGATAAATTTTTTATATGGCCTGTAATTAAAAAACGACAACTTTCTTTTGAGATCGACAACAAGTCCGATAAAATTGAAAAATTGAGGTATAAGCCAAATAGCTCTTTCAATGCGGGCGTGGGCATGTATTTATTTGAAGTAGGGGTTGAGTTAACTTTTGCTGTACCCATTGACGAGCGAAGCACCAATACCTTTGGCGCTTCGGAGGTTCGCGATCTTCAGGCAAACTTTTTGGGTAGAAACTGGGGAGTGGATCTGTACACGCAAAGATATTCCGGATTTTATGTTCCAAACCCGAATCCGGGCGCATCGGATGCATTCATTAAACGATCAGATATAGAATTAAGGAACACGGGTCTGAATGTATTGTATTCGCTGAATAAAGAGAAATTCTCTTTGAAGGCATCTTACAATTACTCAGAGCGGCAGCTAAAAAGTGCAGGCTCATTTATTATCATCGGCACGCTGAATACATTTCGGCTTCAGGCGGATTCATCTATTTTGACGCCTGTTAATGGACTTACCACAACCACGCCTGCCTTTCGACAGTTTCGATATACGGCCTTAAGCGTTGCGCCCGGATACGCCTACAGCCTGATCTATAAGTCCTTCTTTCTTAGTGGCGTGTTTTCTTTTGGACCGGCCCATTACTGGCTGATGGACACCGGGCAGGATGGAGACACGCAATATGATATTTCAATAAATACGTTTGCTGATGCTCGTGTGGCTGTGGGGTATAATGGCGATCGGCTTTTTGGTGGGATGAGTTTTATTACCCAGTCAAGAAATATTCACTTTGATGAGATTAATTTTGTTAACGGTAGTTACGGATTTAAATTATTGGTGGGCTATCGCTTTCGTGAGGTAGGAATCTTAACGAAACGAGCTAAAGACTATATCCCAAAGTAACTATACGGGTTGCCAGTGAGCCTCCGGATCGCCAATCGCAGAAAGTGCCGTTCGGGTGGGTATATCCAGATAAGGATAGGTAACTTTTGAAAGGAACAAGCCTTGTGGATGAGCCACTTCCAGAATGACGGGTGGCTGTTTGGTAATCAGGTAACTCTCAAATTCATCGAAACTAAGTTCCCCCTTGCCAAGTTTAACAAGTTTACCAACAATAAGGCGAATCATACGACCTAAAAAGCGATCGGCCGAGATTTGAAACCGGATTCGATCACCATGCGCATCCGTAAATAATGCCGATGAACTCACTTTACAAATTGTATGCAGGTAGGTGTCTGGCGATTTACAGAATGCCCGAAAGTCGTTGTATTTAGTGAGTAGGTCAACGGCTTTCTTCATTACGTCCAGATTTAGATTCTTCTCCGGATACCACGTGCTAATGCTGTTGAGGTGTGGGTCTTTATAGGTATGAATAAAATAGTCATACCTTCGCTGTATAGCATCAAAGCGGGCATGCTGATTTTCTTCCACCGGAATAATCTCATAGATCGCAATGTCATTGGGCAGCATCTTGTTCAACCGAAATAGCAAATCGTAATCCCAGGTTTTTTTGATATCTAAGTGAAAGAAAAATTGGCTGGCATGCACTTGAGCATCCGTGCGGCCGCACCCCATAACGGTTACAGGTTCCTTCAGCATCTCACTTAAAACAGTCTCGATTACCTGCTGCACGCTATTTACTTGCGCTTGCCGTTGCCAGCCACGGTAATGGTGACCATCAAAACCCATGTGAAAAAAGTATCGCAATGCCTTTTTAGAATAAAGAATACAAGAACCTTTCAGCCGTAAAAATAATACTATTTGTTCCGTGCTGCATTATTTGAGATTTTAGTAGCTTAATAAAGTATGTGTGAATCGCCATTAAAGTACTTTACAATCAACGGCATGTTAATTCAAGGCGATTCCATGGGACCTTAAACAAATAATTATTAACATATGAAAAATCTAACTGCCTTGGTTGCGCTCTTTTTATTTTCCTCAGCGCTTAAGGCCCAAACCGGAAAAGTTTTTGATAATCTGTCATTGCCCAGTAAACTTCTAAAAGGGGATCGAAAATACGCGGTTTATCTTCCTCCCGACTACGAAACTTCTCAACGTAGCTACCCGGTTCTCTATTTGCTTCATGGTGCTGGCGATGATCAGACCGGATGGGTGCAATTTGGGGAAGTATTGCATATTGCGGATAAGTCAATAAAAGAAGGCACAGCTACCCCGATGATTATAGTAATGCCCGATGCCAACACAGGACAGCGAGGATATTTTAACGACTTGAAAAATGAATGGCGCTATGAAGATTTCTTTTTCGATGAGTTTATTCCATTTATTGAAAAGACGTACAGAATAAAAAAGGAAAAGCGTTATCGGGCAGTTGCCGGACTTTCGATGGGCGGTGGAGGTTCGTTCATGTACGCCCTGCATCACCCTGAATTATTTTCTTCGGCCTGTCCGTTGAGCGCTTATGTGGGT
>JAEUUB010000126.1 GCA_016787745.1 Cyclobacteriaceae bacterium | reverse complement strand
AGCGCGGGATTACCAAACGTAACATTCTTTTGGTTCGATCCCTGTACGTTCGGATTCAGATACCGGATGGACGGCCGCTGAATTCTGCGGTTATACGCTGCTTTAAGTGTGTTGTTGTTCTTTAGTTTTCTGGAAAAATTTAAAGAAGGAACGAAAATACCGTACGAAGGGATGTTGATATCCTGATCATCATCAAAGAAGGCATCAATGGTTGTGTATTCGTACCGGCCACCCGCCTTAAAGGCGTACTTGTCCAGATTCAGTGTATAGGAAATATATCCGGCACTTACATTTTGGATGTAGTTGAAAACGTTCGAGAAACGCGCATCAGAAACGATCGTATAAGGATCTTCCCCCTGGGCTGAAAAATATTGATAGTCACTCAAAGCTTTGCGTCTGGTTTGTTTGCCCCCTATTTCTACTAATTGGTTATCCGATATGGGAGTTTGATAATCTATTTGCATCGCAAACTCTTCGTTATAACTGTCGTTGGCATTTTTTAGTCGGCTTTCAATGGAGTAGTCCAGGGAGTCCAAAGTAAAACTTTCAAAGTCATTGACCCCATCATCGATGCTGTACATAGCCAGAAAACTTAGCTCATGATCCTTTTTCTTATACAAGTGAGTGTAGTTAACATTTACATCTACAGAATTAAAATTGTTATTCGATTCCACATTTTGAATTATCTGGTTAGTCAGAATATCATTAATCAGTGTGTTGGTGGTTAATAAATCCTGATAGTCTTTTGAACCTCGCGCACCAAACCGAACGGAAGAGGTTATGTAGTTCTTTGGATTGAAGTCGTAGTCAATTCCAAACGAGTAATTGGCACGGAGCGAGTTGTTTCGGGTATCCGCAAATTGAACGTTTGTATTTTCACTGGTAATCTGAGTGTTTTCAAAGCTTCCTAACGTATTGTAACCAAATCGGCCCCAGCCACCAATCGAAAGACCGAGCTTCCCTTTTTTATAACCTCCCCGTAAACCCAGGTTGGAACCCCGATTACCCACACTTCCATTTACATTCAGTGTGGCACCTTCCAAAACTGTCTTTTTAGTGATAATGTTTATTATACCTGTTGTTCCTTCAGCATCATATTTAGAAGAGGGAGACGTAATAACTTCTACCGATTTAATTTCATCGGCAGGAATTTGTTTTAGCGCATCGGCAACACTACCAGCCGTTATGGTAGATGGACGATTGTTAATTAACACGCGGATATTCTGACTTCCTCGGATGGATACGTTTCCATCCAGGTCGACCGTAAGAAGGGGTACGCGCTTTAATACATCCGAAGCATCACCGCCTTTTGCCGTGTTGTCATTTTCAGCGTTGTAAACTAGCCGGTCTACGCGCTCTTCAATAATGGATTTCTGTCCTTCAACAGTCACCGCTTCCAGTACTTCAGTGGTGAAGCTGAGGAGCACGGTGCCCAAGTCAACATCACTGTTGGTATCGCTTATCTTAACTTCTCTCCGAATCGTTTCATATCCTATGAAAGAGATGTTTACAACATAGTCTCCATTCGCAATTTCCTTTATGGCAAATTTTCCTTTACCATCCGCAATGGTACCATTCACAGGTTTACTGGTAGAGGGATCAACAAGGGCTATGGTGGCGAATTCAACTGGGTTATTATTTTCCGCGTCTTTAATGGTACCGGAAATTTTCCCTATTCCGCCTTGCCCCATAGTCATTAAGGCAGATGTGATGAAAATAAGAGTGATGAGGATTCTTTTCATTTTGGTTTGTTAGAATGTTTCGTTGGGCAACACTCGATTCAACTACAAAACAAACTCATTTGTTCTGCAAAATTCAGTTTATTATATGCATGGCATCATATTATCGACAATCCCGTAAATTATTCGACATTTCCGCGAATCGTATGACCTGGGCCATCGATCGGCCAGATTACCGGGTCGGTCGTAAAAACTAAAAAAAGCATTTGCTATCTCCGAACATCCTTTAGTTTTGCCCTTCATCATGAGTTCCACCTCTCAACGCACAAAAGTAACACTGCTCCATATTTCGTTTTGGTGTGTGTACCTATCCGTTTTTCTTTATCAGGTAAGTTCATTTCAGCGCGGCCGCGACATGGACTGGGATAAAATTCTCTCTATTGTTTCAATCCAGGTGATATTTGCTGCGTTGTTATCCTACATTAATTATTTCTTTTTCCTGCCCGGGTTTCTCGCCAAAGCAGAAAAACTGAAGTATGTAATTCAGTTCATTGTTGTTTTCATTGTGATTATTTCCATACGTATTTATCTCGAACGAGATGTTCTTAATGTCAGCACGAATCGCGAGGGATATCTGTACAGCACGCGCTTTATTGTTCAGGTAGTTACCAGCACCTTATTTATTGTGATTTTTGTAGGCATGCTTCGCTTTGCCGAGGACTGGTTTGAACTGGAAGCGCGCAGGAAAGAAATTGAGCATGAAAAACTGGCGGCAGAACTGAATTTTTTAAAAGCGCAGATCAATCCGCATTTTCTGTTCAATACGCTCAACAACCTGTACTATCTCGCGTACACAAAATCGGAGAACACAACCGAAGTAGTGGCCAAACTTTCGCAGATGATGCGGTATATGATTTACGATTCCAATCATCCGGAGGTATTGCTTAATAAGGAGATTGAATACATGCAAAACTATATCAGCCTGGAGCGTTTGCGATTGAATAATCAAATCCCAATCAAGTTTGACGTGCAGGGTAATCCGGATAATTTAAGGATTGTACCTCTTATTTTCATTACCTTTTTAGAAAACGCGTTTAAACATGGCGTTAACAATAACAATCCAAACGCATGGGTAAATGTCACTATTCAGCTTCAGGATAGGCAGTGTATTTATACCGTTGAAAATAGTTTGGTAGAAAAACCCGAGTCCACCGAAAAGTCGGGTATTGGATTGCGAAATGTAAAAAGAAGGTTGGAATTGAGTTATCCCAATCAATACAAGCTTATTACTGAAGAGAAAAAGGATGTATATTTAGTTCAATTGACGTTAAGCCTGAGTTGAAACTTAATTGTGTAATAATTGAAGATGAGCCCTTGGCGCGTAATCTTTTGACAGATTACGTTAATAAAGTTCCTACGTTAAATTTGGTTAAGGCATTTTCAAATCCTCTGGAGGCTCTCGAAGCGCTACGGGTCTTGTCAGTGGATATTCTTTTTCTGGATGTACAAATGCCTGAAATCACTGGAATTACCTTATTAAAGGTTTTAAAGAATCGCCCCTTAGTTGTACTTACCACCGCTTATTCTGAATATGCTCTGGAAGGGTATGAACTGGATGTAGCCGACTACTTATTGAAACCTATTACCTTTGAAAGGTTCCTGAAATGTGTGGATAAGATTATGCAGCGGTTGGAAACAGAAACTATAACCGACACTACGGTGTCTCAAAAGCAAGAGCCTGCCTCGCCTTTTGTTTTCGTTAAAGATGGTACCAAACTGGTGAAGGTATGGCTAAATGAAATTCGGTATGTGGAAGGGCTAAAAGATTACGTTACCATACATACAAAAGATCAGAAGATCACAACCTTACAAAGGATGAAAGCTTTGGAAGAGCAGTTGCCGGCCGACCAATTTATTCGGGTCCATAATTCGTTTATTGTGGCGCTGGCAGCAATTGACGTGATCCAAAAAAACGAAGTTATGATTGGTTCTACGGCCATTCCTATTGGTGACACCTATAGGAAAACTTTCAAAGAACTTGTTGATAAAAAGCATATCCAATAGAATCATTCAGGAGGCTTATAAATTGAAAAGAGATTGTCTCAAAATTCATAGAATATTTGAAATGTCATTCAGCCGGAATCTCAACTAATAACCATTGGGATTGCGGGTCTCGTTCAAAATTTTACTAAACGATTTCATGGAAGGCTCGCCCGCAATGACTCCTAAAAATTACTTTTCACAGTCATTCCAGGCAAGCGAGTTGAACTCAGGTTGAAAATCAGTTTCTTAATCAAGATTCAATTCTGATAAGGAGTCTGGCGCGACCCGGAATCTCAACTAAACACCATTGGGATTGTGGGTCTCGTTCAAAATTTTACTAAACGATTTCATGGAAGGCTCGCCCGCAATGACTCCTAAAAATTGCTTTTCACAGTCATTCCGGGCAAGCGAGTTGAACTCAAGTTGAAAATCATTTCTTAATCAGATTCAATTCTGGTAAGGAGTCTGGCGCGACCCGGAATCTCACTAATAACCGTTGGGATTGCGGCTCATAGGCCTTTGCCTAAGTACCTGCCCGCACGAGGTATTCGCAGGCAGGGTCGCGATGACTAAATAACTTTCGAGTCAACCGCTTTTGTGGAGAATATCGGATTCGAACCGATGACCTCTTCCATGCCATGGAAGCGCTCTAGCCAGCTGAGCTAATCCCCCTTTTCTTATAAGAGTGCGCAAATATATTTCATTTTCGGTTTAGTGCAAACTATGTGTACTCCGTTACCTGCCTCCGGGGGGGCAATGTTCTTTTAAATAGTTCGTGAACAAGGTTGCCAGATGATTAAAGGTTCCATCACCCTCCGAGATACTGTGTGTGCGGTTAGGATATGCCATAAATTGGAATTGCTTGCCATGTTTTACTAATTCATTGATCAGCATTTCGGCATTTGCATAGTGCACGTTATCGTCACCGGTTCCGTGGATATAAAGTAAATTTCCGCGCAGGTTTTTGGCGTAAGTGATAGGAGAGCCCTTTATAAAGTCTTCCAGGTTTTCCTGCGGTAAACCCATATACCGTTCCTGATAAATATTGTCGTAGGTAAGTTGGTTTGCCACCGCAGCAACGGCAATTCCTGTTTTGTAGATTTCCGGATGCTGAAACATTAGATTAAGGGTAGCCGAACCACCCCCGCTCCAACCCCATACTGCTATCCGTTCCGGATCCACAAAAGACCATTTTAAAATTTCCTTGGCGGCTAATGCCTGATCGCGAATATTGACTACGCCAATTTTTCGATAAACGCTTTTCCGCCAGGCCCGTCCTTTGGGTGCCGGTGTTCCACGGTTGTCGATACTCATATAAATGTAACCGTCCTCGGCCAGGTTGCCTCTATAAAAAGGAAGATTGGCCACACCGTATGTATCGTGCACATTGGCACCCCAGGGTTCGGTATAAACCAAAAACAGGACGGGATATTTTTTTGTGGGATCAAAGGATGCGGGTTTTACCATCCATCCATCCATTTCAATTCCCTCTTCAGTCTTTACTTTGAAGAACTCAACAGTTTTTGATTGTTGCGCATTGGGAAGTTTGGACTGTATGCTTTCGCTTTCGTTAATTGCCTTGTGTTGAGGGAGGGCAACTATTTCAGTTACCGGTTTTGTAAAAGAATTATTGAATGTATGGGTGGCAAACTGACCCGAGGGAGAAAGCGAGTAGTCGTGCGTACCCGCCAAAGCTGCGGGAGTAACCTGCGTGGCGGTTCCTTTGCCGTCTAATCTGGTTTTGAAAAGATATTTTTGAGTAGCGTTGGTTGGCGAAGCCAGAAAATAGAGCTGATTATTTTTTTCATCAACCAAGCGGATGTCCATTACATCATAATTTCCGGTAGTGATCAGCGTTTCTTTGGTTCCATCTTTTGAGATCCTGTACACATGGCGCCAGTCATCCTTCTCGCTAATCCATAGAAATTCCTTGCCTCCATTCAGCCAGGTAAAGCGATGACGAAAATCAAGGGAATAAACATTTTCCCAGGGGCTATACAAATCGATCCAGGCACTTTCTGATTCGGAATAAATTAGCCGGGCATTTCCTGTTGTGGGCTGACAGATGAAAATTTTTGTTTCGTTTTGTTTGCGATTTATTTGTTGAACAAGAATTTCGTTTGCATTATTCCACTCAATTCGAGGCAAATAATTTTGGTGCGGTTCCCCGGGGATGTTTAACCACGTTGTCTTGCCTGTGGTAATGTCTACTACCCCTATTTTTGCCGGGGAAGGGGTTTGGCCGGCTTTAGGATACTCTACCGGAATAATCTTTGAGTAAACTGAGTCGGTATTATTGATCATATAGAAATCCCGGATTTGGTTGGCATCTATTTGCCAATAAGCCAGATGCTGGCTATCGGGGCTCCATTGAAATCCATCGCGACAAGCAAACTCCTCTTCATAGGCCCAATCAAAGGTACCGTTAATCAATTTTCGGGTTCCGTTGGTTGTTAGTGCCTTTACGTTATGGGTGCGTAGATCTTCCACGTAAACATTCCATTCACTTACAAAGGCGACTTTGGTCGCATCGGGAGAAAATTTAGCAAACATCAATGAGGCTTCTGGTCTTTCCTTTCCGACTTGTTCGAGTGCCCTGGTTTGTAGATCAAGAACCCAATAATCACCTCGAGTATCCAGCCGCCATACTTTGCGGGTATTTGTGTAGAGTAGAAGTTTTGATTGATCTTCAGAAAAGGTAAAACTGCGAATAGGTAAAGCTTGGGTTGTACCGGTGGGTGTTAAATCAGTTTTAGAAAGTAAGACGGTTCTTGCGTTGGCTGGAAGGTCGTAACGGACAACTTCACCCGATTCAGTTTTATAATATGAATGGCCATTTTTTGCCCATTGTACAGCCTGACTGTTTCCCACAACCGGGAAAACAAGGAGGAGGAGGAGAATCAATTTTTTCATAGGTTTTAAATCGTTAGCGTAAAGTAGGAGTTACCTAAATGACGGTACATAATTGCTTATAATAAGCAACGAAATCAAGAGCAAAAATTGAAATTTGCAAAGCGGGAGTCCATTGCATCAAGTAGTTAAATTTGTATCTTTTCCGGTCTAATTAACCCGCTTGAATGGCCAAACTTAAAAATATAGTTAAACAACTTTCAGAGGCTGATTACAAGTCTATTTATGATTCCTTAATTGAAAGCAATGCTGAAAAGTCGGCTCATCTGCTAAAAGCACTGCGGGAACGCCAGCTTTCTGATAGCAAGATTATGGTTGAGTTGGAAGTTAATGCAAATGCCTACTATACCCTTCGTTCGCGCCTCAATCAGAAGATTGAAGAGCACTTATTACAGCAGATGGAAAGCCCGCGTACCGATATTCTGCGCAAAGTGGCCAACCTGAATGAAGTTCTGTTTACCAAAAAACGTACAATTACTATTGCCACACTTAAAAAGCTGGAAAAGGAACTGCTGGATTATGATTTGGCCAATGAACTGACCATTGTTTACAAATCGTTAAAGAAAATCCATATCAATTCACCGGATCATTTTCAGTATTCGCAATTGTATAACCGACATATTGCCTACATGCTGGCGGTTGACAAAGCGGAGGATTTGATGACGGAGTATTTTAAAAAATATGGTAATTATTATTTATCCAACGATGATGATGAAAAGTTAAGCCTTTCCTTGCTGATGAAGGAGATGCAAAATGTGGCCCGGATTTACGAGTCGCACCGGCTTTACGTGTATCAAAGTTGCATGCTTGTGTTTCATCGTTTGTTTGTAGAGCCGGATGATAATCTGCATTCGGATGGAGAATCGATTGAAGATATTTTCACACATGTGCAGAAGATTTTCGATACCTACAACCTTGATCCGTTGTATTACCATCTGAATCTTATTTTTGAATACCTGAAATTGGAGTATTACAATCATTACAAAGTATACCGCCAGGCTGAGAAATTTTTTGAGGAAGTAAATGACGCGGCCACCAACCTGCTTGTAAATTATTCTTTTTATACTTTCGCTGCCCGGTTTTTAATTACCAAGCTGGACCGGCATTTAAGGTTGGGAACAGAGAAGGAAATTTACGCGGAGAACGAAAATTTATTTGAAGACATAGAAGCCGATATTCTGGATGTTCCCCGGCATACCGTTTTTATTATTTACCGTGCGCTGGGTTGTTACTATCAGGGAAAATTTGAAGAAGCGGCTAAACTTATCAATCATTTATTGAATGAAGTGAGTTTGAAGAAATATCCTTTTGTGCAAATGGAAGTGAAAGCGATACTGGCGTTACAGTATTGTATGCTAAAGGATTTTGAATTGTTTAATCAGTTAACAAGTAGCATCCAGCGCCAAATCAGATTGTTTGGTAAAGATGAATGTGAAAATGTGATGCTCTTTTTGAAGATTTTGAAAATAGCCACCAGCGAGGCGAAGAAAGAAAAAGCAAAAAAGATTGGCGCGGTAATCCCTAAGTTTAAAGCCATTCAGGTTGCTTATTTTGCACCCACGTGCTTTGTGCGCATGGATGAACAATTTATTGAAAACCTTACCGCCATTGACGCGCCCGAGGTAAACTAAACCGAGAGATTTGAAATGCTTTCGTGCGAAAGCGGCTTATTCAAATAAAGTTTTACGTTCAGATACTTTTTGGCCTTATTAAAATCCTGAGGATTGATGGAAGAAGTGAGCATTATGATTTTACACTTCTTTTTAACCAGATTTCCGAACTTCTCGAACTCGTCAAGAAACTGAAACCCATCCATCAGGGGCATGTCGATATCGAGAAAGATCAGATCCGGCAATACCTGATCGGCTGCTTCAATCTTTTCTACATTTCTTAAAAACTCAATAGCACTTTTTGCGCCCGTGCAGGTATATATATGTTTGGTTAGCGCGGCCGCCTCAATCATCTTTTGATTTATCAGATTGTCTATCTCATTGTCGTCAATGAGCATTACAGTGCGGTATTTGGGTTCAGACATAGTAAGGTAAAAACTGGAATACTAAAAGTAGCTTTAACCCTCGGCTTTTGCAAGAAGGTTTATAGTTCAAATTTTATTCCTTGTGCCAGGGGTAAACTGTCACCAAAGTTAATTGTGTTGGTTTGCCTGCGCATGTAGACTTTCCAGGCATCCGAGCCCGACTCCCGGCCCCCTCCGGTTTCTTTTTCTCCGCCAAACGCCCCACCAATTTCGGCTCCTGAAGTACCAATGTTTACGTTGGCAATTCCGCAATCCGATCCGCCATGCGAAAGAAATTTCTCCATTTCATTCATCCGGGTGGTCATCAACGCGGAGGACAACCCCTGCTTCACTCCATTTTGATAAGCAATGGCTTCCTCCAGGGTTTTGTATTTGATCAAATACAGAACAGGTGCGAATGTTTCATTTTGAACAATTTCAAAATGATTTTTTACTTCGGCTATCGCAGGTTTTACATAACAGCCGGATTCATAACCCTTGCCTTTCAAAACGCCACCCGCAACAACCAAGGATCCACCTTCTGCCTTTACTTGCCGCAGGGCATTTCGGTAGGATTTTACTGCCAGAACATCTATTAAAGGGCCCACATGGTTTGCTTCGTCTAAGGGATTGCCAATGCTTAATTGCCCGTATGCTTTCTTAAGTTTTTCCTTCACTTCATCGTATACACTTTCGTGGATAATTAATCTACGCGTGGATGTACATCGTTGACCGGCTGTACCCACCGCACCGAATAAAGCGCCTCGAATCGACATTTCAAGGTTGGCATGTTCTGAAATAATGATAGCGTTATTACCCCCCAGTTCAAGCAGCGCCCGGCCCAGACGTTCGGCTACGGTTTTGCCAACAGCTTTGCCCATGCGTACACTTCCGGTGGCGGATACAAGTGGAATATTTTCATGTGCGGCCAAACGCTGTCCGATTTTATAGTCGCCCGTAATGATGCAGGAAACTCCTTCAGGGACCTGATTTTTTCTGAACACTTCGTTAACGATGTTTTGACAGGCGATGCTGCATAAGGGTGTTTTCTCAGACGGTTTCCAGATGCATACATCCCCACAAACCCAGGCAACCATGGCGTTCCATGCCCATACGGCTACCGGAAAATTAAAAGCCGAGATTATACCTACTATGCCCAGAGGATGATATTGTTCATACATGCGATGTTCAGGCCGTTCGGAGTGCATGGTGAGTCCATGAAGCTGCCTTGATAGGCCAACGGCAAAATCGCAGATGTCAATCATCTCCTGCACTTCACCCAACCCCTCCTGATAGGATTTACCCATTTCGTAGGATACCAATTTCCCAAGGGGCTCTTTGTATTTACGCAGGGCCAGGCCAACTTGTCGAACCACTTCCCCGCGCTTGGGTGCAGGTACAAGTCTCCATTCAATAAATGCCAACTGAGCTTGTTTTACAACTTTGTCAAAGGCAGCATCATCGGTAAGCTGAATTTTTCCAATTGTTTTTCCGTCAACGGGCGAAACAGATGCGATGGATCCGCCCTTTGTTTTGAGCCAGCGCTGACCCGTGGATGTTCCTGGATTGGATTTTTTTACTCCGAGTTTGGAGAGAGATTCTGCAATACCAAAATTTTTCATGCTCTGCTATTTTCTAATAGGTGCAAAGCTATCGAATGTTTTGGTAAGGTCAATTGTTATGGATATAGAGTATCACCACTCCACCCCAATGGTTTGCTTTTCACCGGTAAGCATAACACCTTCAATGAGTACACCGCCTTTTTTCATTTCCATTGCACGGTTAAGATCACTTACATTGTCGATGGCTACCTTATCGATATGAGTAATAATGAAGTTTTCTTTTATACCCGATCTTTTCCACTTTCCAAACGAAAGTTTTTTTATCAGAACTCCGCCATCCAGGTTGAGTTGATTGAGTTTTGAATAGGGCACTTCATCCAGTTGAGCTCCTTCTATTTCGTACGAGATGGCTTTCTTTTTCACTTCATCTGTACCTTGAAAATTGCGGAGGGTTGCTTCCACTTCACCATATTCTCCCTTTCTTAAAAAGCGCACCATCACGATTTGCCCGGGTCTCTTGCGCGCCACCCATTCTTGCAATTCAGAAGTTCCGTTAACGGGATGATTGTCGAGAGCTGTGATTACATCACCTTCCTGCAGACCAGACCTGTCTGCGGCACTCCCTTGGTTTACATGTTTTATAAATACTCCTTGTGTTACAGATAGATTGTTACTTTCCACCAGGTTAGGAGTTACATCTTCAATTTGAACCCCTAATAATCCACGTTGCACCTGACCAAATTCCAGTAAGTCATCCATTATTTTTTTTACTAAACTTACCGGTATAGCAAAGGAATAGCCTGCGTAATTCCCGGTGGCTGTTGCAATGGCAGAATTAATTCCGATCAACTCCCCTTGAAGATTTACCAAAGCACCACCGCTGTTACCAGGATTTACGGCAGCATCGGTTTGAATAAAGGATTCTACCTGCAGATTATTTTTATCAGAGAGAATCCGGATGTTTCGCGCTTTGGCGCTTACAATGCCCGCGGTTACGGTGGAATTAAGATTGAAGGGATTGCCGATGGCCAGAACCCATTCCCCGGTAATGATTTTATCCGAGTCTCCGTATTTTACAAAAGGAAGATTTTTAGCTTTAATTTTTAAAAGTGCCAGATCTGTGCTTGGATCCTGGCCAATTAGTTTGGCAAAAAAACGTTGATTATTGTTTAAGACTACTTCTATAGAGTTTGCCTCTTCAATAACATGATGATTGGTAACAATGTAGCCATCATCTGAGATAATTACACCCGAGCCCGAAGATTGCGCATGAGGATTTAAGTAGCTGTCTAACGCGTTTAAGCTGAATTTGCTGCCTCCGTAAACTGTGCTGATATGAACAACGGCTGGCGTAACCTTGTGTGCAGCTGCTTCAAAGTTTATGGGTTGCGATGTCTGCTTGGCAGAATCATTAGAAAAATTCGTTAGCCGTAAGTTTTGTCTTTCTTCAATGGAAGAATAATTAGGACCGGCATCATAATACCGAAGCGTAAGCATAGAACCCACAATGGCTCCTATTAAAGAGGAGCAAACCACCAGCAGAATTAGTAACACACGCTTCATATCCATCTCTTTGAGGTAAGTTACGGGTTATCCTGTAAAGGAAAAAGAAAAAAAAGTAGGCAGCTAGCAGAATGCAGTAGGCTTATATGAGTTGACTAAGGCTCTACTCAACCGAATGCTGTCTTTTTTCAATTGCTTACTTTAAAGTTGGTTCAAAGCCTTCGGAATTTTTTGAAAGAAAAAAGGCAGTCAACAGAATAAATACTGCTAACTGCCTCATGCCACGCGGCTAACTTCTAAATTAGCTCACCTTAATGGTTTGTTTCAAAACTTTCTTCTCATCTTTTGGGATGTTCAATTCCAAAATGCCATTGTTATACTTTGCATTGATTTTAGATGCATCCGTATTTTCTGGCAAGGTGAATGAGCGACTGAAAGAACCATAACTCGTTTCGATGGAATGATAATTTTTCTCTTTCTTTTCATTGGTGAATTTACGCTCACCGCTTACAGTAAGATAATTATCATTTAATTCGATTTTAAAGTCGTCTTTGTTAAGACCGGGAGCAGCTACATGAACTTCATAAGCTTCGGGGGTTTCAACAATATCAACTTTAGGAACAAACTGGCTTCCGCCAGAACGGGTTACCGACTCGTTAAAAAAACGGTCGATTAAAGAACTAAAAGGCATTGACACGAAGTCGTTTGGGTTATAACGAACGATACTCATAATGTTATTTTTTTAAGGTTTAACATGTTTGTTTTTAAATCCATACACACATAAGTGAAAAGTATGCCGATGGATTTTTGACAAAAATTTGCAGACAATATGTCTTTATTTGTTTCTAAACAGCAAATTTATATGCCAAAAAGTCATTATTTCACTTTTATTTGCTCTTTGTACCTTTAGTGCTATGCTCAAAAAATATTGGAAGAAGGTGTTATTAGGGATCGTACTTGCTCCCGTTTTAATTTTTGCAGTTGTAGTAGGCGTGGTTTACTGGAAGCAGGCTAGCATTACTCAAGAATTGGTTGCCACGCTGAACCATGATTTTGAAGGGGAAGTAGTTTTACACGACACGCACATTTCGCCCTTCGTCAATTTTCCATATATCTCGATCGATCTTGAAGAACTTACTATCTACGAAGATAAAACCAGAGCCACCGCACCTTTACTACAGGTTAAAGATATTTATCTGGGTTTTGATTTATTGACAATATTAAAGGGGGTCATCGACATCAATTCCATTAAAATGAAAGAGGGGACAATTCGAATCGTTCAGCACCCCGATGGTGAAATAAATATTATCAATGCACTATCAAGCAAAAAACCTATAGAGGATGCCGGAGAAGAGTTTCACATTCATTTAAAATCGATTGAACTCGCCAATATTGACATTATTAAAATTAATGAAGCGGATAGCCTGACGCTGGAAATTTTCATAAACGATGCCCAAGGTAAATTTCAATCGGCAAAAGAACACCTGATGATTGGGCTGAACAGCCGCTTTTTGTTCAATCTAATTTCTGGAGCGGATACCACTTTTATAAAGCACAAACATTTTGACATTCATACACAACTTGATTTCAATAAAGTTTCACAACTGCTTACTATACAGCCATCGGAAGTGAAGTTGGAAAACGGGGTGTTTGGAATGAGCGGTTCCATCGATGTGGATGATGATTTAAATCTTAATCTCGCCTTTAACGGAAACAAACCCAACTTTGATCTTCTGTTGGCATTCGTGCCCGAAGAACTTGTACCTACCTTAAAAAAATATGATAATCAAGGAAATATATTTTTTAAAGCAAGTGTGGTCGGTAAATCGATAAATGGAAATAGTCCGCAAATAGTAGCCGACTTTGGTTGTGAGGAGGCATTCTTTACGAATACGTTGTCCAATCGAAAACTGGATGACTTGTTTTTCAAAGGACATTTTACCAATGGAGAAAGCCGCAATGCATCTACGATGGAATTTTCTTTACTAGATATTTCGGCCAGGCCCGAAGCTGGGTTATTCAAAGGTAATCTCAAGGTAAGGAATTTTGATTCGCCCGAAATAGACATGCGGGTGCAATCAGAATTTGATCTCGATTTTTTAGCCAACTTTTTAGATATACCCAATTTACAGAACCTAAAAGGCCAGATATCGCTCACGATGAATTTTCGAGACATCATTGATTTGCAAAACCCGGAGAAGAGTATTGAAAAATTAAATGAATCGTATTACACCAAATTAGTTGTTAAGGATCTCAGTTTTTCATCCCCCAATTTTCATTTGCCTGTTAAGGATCTCAACATCGAAGCTGAAATGGATGGTCATAAGGCCATGATCAACCAATTCCGTCTTAAAATAGGCGACTCGGATATTTTTATTAAGGCAACGATCAGCGACTTGCCAGCTATTTTGCATCACACACGAGATGAAGTATTGGCAAGTATGGACGTTCGTAGCAACCTGTTGGATATTCATCAGCTTACATCGTCTGACACATCGAATCAAAAACCAATAGATGAACAGATTGAAAATCTCAGCCTAAGACTTAAGTTCAAAACTTCCGCCCGGGCTTTTACCGAGTCGCCTAATTTACCCACGGGCGAATTTTTTATTGAAGACTTATTTGCCACCATGAAACATTATCCACATACGCTGCACGATTTTCATGCTGATGTGTTCGTTGATGAAGAAGATTTTAGGGTGATTGACTTTACCGGTATTATTGACAATAGCGATTTTCACTTTACCGGTAAGTTGCGTCATTACGATTTGTGGTTTGCCAATGAACCCTTGGGTGATACACAAGTTACTTTCAACCTTACTTCAACTCTCTTGCAATTGGAAGACTTGTTTAGTTATGGTGGAGAGAATTATGTACCCGAAGATTACCGACACGAAGAATTCAGACAACTGAATGTAAAAGGCCATGCCGATTTGCATTTTAATCAAGGCCTGAAATCTGCTGATCTGTATCTTGACAATTTGGAGGGTCAAATGAAAATACATCCACTGCGGCTTGAAAAATTTAACGGTCGCATACATATCGAAGATCAACATCTAGTTGTAGAAAATTTTTCAGGTAAGCTGGGGCGAACCAATTTTACAGCAAACCTAAACTATTACCTTGGGAGCGACTCCACGGTGAAAAAGCGTGATAATTATTTTTCGATTGTTGCTCCCCATCTGGATTTTGATGAACTCTTTAACTACAACCCACCACCTTCAAACACTCCTTCGGGTGATCACGAAGCAGGATTTAATATCTACAGTGTACCCTTTACGGATATGAAATTTGATTTGAAAATTGATCACTTAAACTACCATCGATACTTATTTGACAATTTTTATGCGAAGCTACGCAGCCAACAAAATCATTATATATACGTGGATACAATGTCCATGATGGCCGCTGGTGGAAACATAAACCTGAAGGGATATTTTAATGGGTCGGATAAAAGTAGAATTTACTTCAGTCCTGATTTGAATGTAAAAGAAATAGATCTGGATAAGCTCCTGTTCAAGTTTGAAAATTTTGGTCAGGATCATCTGGTATCTGAAAATTTGCACGGTAAACTTTCGGGGAGTGTAAAAGGGAAAGTACACTTACATGCTGATATGGTTCCGATTATTGATGATTCTGATCTGCATCTGAATGTTGAGGTAGTAGGAGGGCGATTGGAGAATTACAGCGCACTGCAAGCTCTTTCCGAGTTTTTTGGCGACAAAAATTTGAAGAAAGTATTCTTTGATACGTTGCGAAATAAAATTGATTTAAAACAAGGAGTGATGACTGTTCCTGCCATGACAATCAACTCTTCGCTTGGTTTTATTGAAGTTTCGGGCAAACAGGATATGCAAATGAATATGGAGTATTACCTACGCATACCCTGGAAAGTTATTACCCAGGCGGGATCCCAAAAGCTTTTTGGGAAAAAAACGGAAGAGGTAGATCCTAGCCAGATTGATGCTATTGAGTATCGTGATAAAAGCAAGACCGTTCGGTTTTTAAATTTAAAAATATCAGGTACCCCTGAAAATTTTAAAGTTGATCTGGGCAAGAATAAAGATTACAAGTAACCCCATTTTATTAAATTCTCGCCTGATACGTATAAAGCTGGAAGTATCGTCCTTTCTTTTCTATTAACTCATCGTGTTTTCCACGCTCTTCTATTTCGCCATTTTCAATCACCAGTATTTGATTTGCCTGGCGAATGGTACTTAGCCGGTGGGCAATTACAAAAGTTGTTCGGCTACTCATCAGGCTTTTCAAGCTTTCCTGAATGTAGCTTTCGCTTTCTGTATCCAGATTGGAGGTGGCTTCATCTAAGATCAGGATCCTAGGATTAGCCAAAATAGCGCGGGCAATGGCTATTCGTTGACGCTGGCCTCCCGAAAGTTTAACACCCCGTTCACCAATAACGGTGTCGAGTCCGTTTTCGAATCGATCGGTAAACTCGTGCACGAAAGCCCCCTTTACCGCTTTGTTTAATTCTTCTTCTGTTGCCTGCGGTCTTGGGAATAAAATGTTTTCGCGGATGGTACCTTCAAAGAGAAAATCATCTTGCAGCACAACGCCTAACTGACTTCGATAGCTTTGGAGTGATACCTTGGAGAGGTCGATGCCATCCACGGTAATTACTCCGCTATCCGGATTTAAGAAAGTGGCGGCCAATCCTGCTATTGTTGTTTTACCCGATCCCGAAGTTCCTACCAGGGCGGTAACAGAACCAATGGGTGCGGTAAAGTTTATGTTTTTCAAAACTGGTTTTCCGGCCTCATAGGCGAATGAAACATCCTTAAAAACAATTTCGCCTTTAATGTTTTCTATTTTTACGGTGCGAAGCGTTCCATCATCTTCTATGGGCGTATTCATAATTTCTTCGGTGCGATCGAGGCCGGCAAACGCTTCTGTTAATTGCGATCCGATGTTGCTCATCTGTACAATGGGAAAAGTAACGAAGCCCAGAAACAGCACAAAGGAGATCAAATCGCCCATGGTCATGCTTTCATTGATTACATAGTAGCCCCCTAACCCCATAATGCCCACCGTGGCCAGGCCGATTAAAAAGGTAGCAGAACTGGTGAGCAGACTGGTGGAGGTTAAACTTTTCCGTACGTTCAGATAAAGCTTTTCAACACCAACCTCAAACGTTTTGATTTCCTGTTCTTCCGCATTAAACCCTTTTATTACACGCACGCCATTTAATGTTTCAGTAAGTCGACCCGTAACTTCAGCATTTAACTGTCCACGCTCGCGAAAAACGGGGCGGATGTAACTAAACGCTTTAAAGGAGATAAATCCAAAAACCGCCATGGGCACCAGAACCAATAAAGTCATCATGGGACTGATTTTGATTAACATAAAAAGACAGATAACGGCACTTAAGGTTCCGCCCACCAACTGAAGTAATCCGGTGCCAACCAGGTTGCGTACTCCCTCCACATCTGTCATGATGCGCGATACGAGAGCGCCTGATTTAGTATTGTCAAAAAAACGGATGGGTAAGCGAAGAATTTGCTTCTGTACCTTAACCCGTAAAACAGAAATTAAGTGCTGTGCTTCTACACTCAGGATTTTGGTAAGCATGTACGAGGTTACAGCTTGTACCACAATGGAAAGAAAAATGACCCCCAGAATTACCTTCAGCATATACAGATCTTTGTTGCCCATCACATCATCAATGAGGTATTTCGTGGCCCACGGAATCACCAGCGAGGCCACCCGGCTTATGACGATAAGGATAAGGCCCATAGAAATGAGTTTTCTTCGGGGCCAGATGATGGTTTTAAAAACTTCGCGAAGAGTGGTTTTTGATTTTGACATAGAGCTCGGAAATATTGAGTGGCAAACCTACTTATTTTTAAGAGGACGGATTAATGAATATTTTATTCTTTAAAGACATAAAACATTATTTGCCATCAAGGGTGGTCCCGGTAGCAATACGTAAAGAATGATTTGGAAGAGACTATTTTAAAAGAATCTTAGCGCCTGTATCGGCAGCCTTATAAATGGCGTCAATAATTTTTAGGTCTTTAACCCCTTCTTCGCCATCTACGGGCACAACAGGTTTTTTGCCTTGCAAAATTATATCTGCCATTTCATCCATCTGCACGGTTTGATGAGTAATGTGCTTATGGGCCAATTCTTTGTTATTGGCTTGGGCTTTAATGGGGCCATAGCCCGTAGAAGGCTGCATTTCAGCAAATCCTTTTTCGCCATTCAGGAAAAACCGATCCAGATTGTTCATAGCATACGTTGATAGGCAAGAAGCCACCGCACCCCCCGGAAAACCTAATTGAAACTGGATGGTTTCGTCCACCCCTTCTTTAAATTTTGACGGATTCGTTTTGGTCTCCTGCGCGGTTACCCAGAGGGGTTCCTCGCCAATCATGTAACGGGCTCCATTAACCGCATAAATTCCAATATCCATCATAGACCCGCCACCTGCCAATGCTTTGTTTAAGCGCCATTGATTGGGGTCCCCGATTTGAAAACCACACAAACCCTGAAAGAAGAGTGCTTTGCCAAACTCACCGGCATTACGCATGCGAATAATTTCAAGTGTCTTTGGCTCAAAATGCATTCGGTAGCCCACCAGTAGTTTTACATTTGCTTTTTTACAAGCATCTACCAATTGTTGCCCTTCCTGGGCAGTAAGAGCCATAGGCTTCTCACAAATTACATGCTTTCCCGCGCTGGCCACCCGTATTCCCTGGGG
>JAEUUB010000093.1 GCA_016787745.1 Cyclobacteriaceae bacterium | reverse complement strand
AGCAGTTTCACTTTGACTCTGAGCGGCTGCTGTGTACCCACAAAAGATCACCAGCAAGCATGTATAAAATATCTTCATTCGTGCTTTTCTCTTACTGTGCTACTTTGCTTTTTAAATCATCCAGGTTAACCGATCGCTCATTAACTGATTGGGTGGGGCGGTTATTTGGTCCAATGCGTTTTGAGAACTCAGCAATCTGGTCTTCTGTCAGCGTTACCGGATCACGTAATACCATCCACTGTACCCCTTCGCTGCAGGGCGGGGTTGTTAACGAACCCATGTAATGATACGCATAGTTGTCAGCCGGTAGATGAACTTTCAGTTCCAGGCTTGCATCCGTGATGTGTTTGCTTTCACCCTTGGCATTAGGCAGGTTAGCAATGATCTTCGCAAAATTCTCATTAGGCACCTGACCTTCTTTAAACAGGATCCCTACCACGGCTAGACTACCATCAGTACTCTGGTGTACCATGTGCATCTCCATCGGAGCGTGTTGACCATCAATCGTGTGCTCGCTGGGTGTATGAAAGTGAAATTGTTTAAGATCGAATGGTTTGTCTCCAAAGGTAAAGGTACTTCCCTCATCAACCGTAACCTGAATGGTGTGGCCGTTATCGATAATATCATCCATGTGCTCATTGTGTGCAATGCGCAACGAGGTAGTTTTGTAGTCGAATTTCCACGAGGTTCCACCCTTGGCATCAGACTTTACTATGTTGATGGGCGATTGGTTTTTACCTTCACCACACAGCGCGTACACCGGGGTAAGCGTAGCCCATTTAGTCGGGCCACTATCGCCATCATATCCCCAATGCACAGGTCGGGCCGAAGTGGAAGCCGAGGGAGCAGGATCAGAAGCAGCCGGTTCCGTAGATTCATTGGGTTTTGTTGAACATGCGGAAGTGACAACAGCGAGTACGCCAATCCCAAGGGAGAAGATGTTTTGATTCATAGTTTTAGTTTAATCTATTAAGTATTTAGTTTACGCGTTGACTGTAGTCTTGGTTCTTGGCATCAATTTTCATTTTCTGAGCGGGCATGTTCAGCACTGTGGTTGAACCGTGGTTGATACCTGAGCTAAATTTTTCATAATTGATCTCACCATCAATGGCATCTTTTCCCAATAAACTTGAGAATTTTTTCTTCGTGAATAAATTGGTCTTCTCGTCAACCCAGACGGTTAGCTTGTCGCCTTGAACGTAAACGTTTTCCGCAGTTGCCTCAATCACTCCATCTTTTTGATTTACCGTTGCTTTCGAAAAGAAATCGAGTAACTGACCTTTCGACATAAAGGTATAAGCCGTGGCTAAAGCCAATGCCTTTTGAACGTATTCCATCTTATCCTCCACGGCATTTTGTTGAATCTGACCGCGCACTCCTCTTTTTTGTTTAACGCTACTTTCGGCATCCACAATCTTTGCCTGGAGTTTTCCGGCTGCATCAAAACTGAATTCAGTTAGGGTAGTCAGTTTCACCTGGCCATCAACCGATACATCGGACTTTCTCTTCCAGATATATTGCATTAATTTTTCTGTGTTGGCCTGATCGGCTTTGCTTATCGTTAGGGCAAGTTGTTCGTTATCTTGTGCAGAGACAGTTGATGAAACAACTAGCAATAGAAGAAGGAGACCATGTTTACCGGTGAACATTTTTTTTAAAATCATATTTTAACTGGTTGGATGTAATGAATTATAGAATAAGTATTTATTTTTTGGGGTACCAAATCTTGGAGACGCCCAATGTGCCATTAAACGTAAACGGTGCCTGGTCATAATAATCAGTAGAAACCGGTGAACCTAAATCACTCCCAAAGTCAAGGCAATCATTGGCCGTAAATGCAACTGCGGCTGTAATAGGCACCTGTCCTTTGGCAACTTCTTTTCCATTAACCATTAGCGAGATGTCCATCGGAGAGCCTCGCTTTGGAGTTGCCAGCCTCGATACAACTTCGATGGTAACTTTCCCTAGTGGCAATTTTGTTTTGGATTTGATTTGGGTCCTGTTGATTTCGAACAAGTTGTACTCATAACACAGGTAGCCATTTTGTACATAGCAAGACAAGCCTCCCGAAAAACTACCGAGGGAATAGAGTACTCCGTTTGCATTTTTCGGGACGGTAACCTCCATGCTCACATTGTTGTCAAACTTACCAAGTTTGGGAGCGGTAAATTCAGGCATGCGAATTACTGAACCACTAAAAGTCCACTCAGTAAAAGGAGTAGAAGGTGCATCTTCTGGGTGATAAACGATAGACCAGAGCCCACCACCAATTGGTAAGTTTTTGTTTTTGGCTGATTCCACAAGGAACATTTTCTTCATCTCCTCTAATTTTTCAGGCATTTGCTTAGCCAAATCATTTGCCTGGCTCCAGTCTTTTTCAATGTTGTACAATTCCCAGGTGTCTTCTTCAGGATTCCAGGTAGCTGCCTTTGGCGGAAGGCCAGGTTGCCAGGGAATTCGCAATCCAAAAGCGCTAGCAAACCAGCCATCATGGTAGAGCCCACGACTTCCCATAATATCAAAGAATTGCATTTTACGGGTTCCCTCGGCTTTGGCATCCGCAAAAGAATACTTCATGCTAACACCATGGATTGGGTCTTGCTTAAAACCATTCACCACTTGCGGTGCTTGTATGTTGATGGCCTCATAGATGGTTGGCACAATGTCGATTACATGGTGAAACTGTGGACGAGGTGTATTGTCATGCTTGATGTTTTTTGGCCACGAAACGGCCATGGGTTGCCGGGTACCTCCAAAATGTGCGGCAACAAGTTTTGTTGACCTATACGGAGTTGAGCCTGCCCAGGCCCAGCCTGCATTATACATGTTGTCTGTTTTAGGTGATCCTAACACATCCAGACCTCCCAACTTATTTAAGGCTTCAATATGCTGCTGAATAGTTGTAGGAATGCTGTTTTGAGCCAGTAATTCACTAATTGTCCCGTGTTGCCCTTCGGCTGAGGAACCATTATCACCCCAAACATAAAAAACCATTGTGTTGTCAAATCTCCCCTGTCTTTCAATTTCATCAAGTAACAGGCCTACATTATAATCGGTATGCTCACCGTAGCCGGCATACACTTCCATAAGCCTGCTTTGAAATTCTCTTTCGGATTGTGGTATCTCATCCCAGCCGGCCATGGTTTTGTCCCGTTCGGTTAGCTGTGCATCCTGTGGAATCCAGCCCAGCTCTTTTTGTCTTTTGAAGGCGCGTTTGCGGTACTCATCCCATCCATCGTTAAATTTTCCTTTGTATTTATCTGCCCATTCTTTGGCTACATGATGTGGGCCATGAACGGCTCCCGGAGCCCAATACATAAAGAATGGCTTATCAGGGGCAAAGGCTTGTTGTTCCCGCAGCCATCGGATAGCATCTTCGGCAATATCTTCCGTAAGGTGATAATAATTATGACCTTGTGTCGTTTTCGGATGCTCGACAAGCGTAGTATTACGAACCATATTGGGCTCGTATTGTGATGCTTCTCCCGCGAGGAACCCATAGAAGTATTCGAACCCGTAGCCTGTAGGCCAGTAGTCAAACGGTCCTTTAGAGGTTGTTTGTTCCGCGGGCGTGTTATGCCATTTCCCAAATGCACTGGTATTGTATCCATATGCCTTCAACACTTCTGCAGCTGTTGCTGCGGTTTTGGGAATGGTACCACTAAATCCATCCCAGTCGTTGGCAAATTCTGCTATCTGTCCGTTGCCCACCGCAGTATGGTTTCTGCCTGTCAGGATCGAAGCACGAGTGGGCGAACACATGGCTGTGGAGTGGAATCGGTTATAAGAAATTCCTTTGTTCGCAATACGGCTAAGATTCGGTGTATTTACTTCACCCCCATAGGTGGATGGTGTTGCCGGCCCGGCATCATCGATAAGAATAATCAGGATATTGGGTGCGTCTTTTGAAAGTCGTTGTGGGTCAACCCGTTTTTTGTAGGTCGATGTTTGCATGGATAGTCCGGCCTCACTGGCGGAAGGTGTTGGCGGAAATGGAAGTACGTCCTGCGCAACTACCATCGGTGCAATTCCTAATACGATCGTTAGAGTCGTTAGAAAGGAAGTTAAAGTTCTGCTCATAATTTTTGGTCTAGAAATCTAAAAGTAATTATTGGGCGGTGAACGAAATAATTCAACCAGCATAAAAATATTAATAATACTTGAAAGATTCGAGTATCTTGTCGTTTACGTTTAAATTTTAACTTAAGAAGTACGTACTCACGTGAATGCCCAATTTATTTAGAACACGGATACGGGAAGACTTTCAAACTTTTCTTGATGATCTTAAACTACATCCTGGGGGCATTTATCCTAGACGATCAGTTAATAGATGAAATTTTTGATGGCCTGACGATGGCGGGTGCTCAATTGCTTGCACATAAAAGGAACTCTTGGCCTTGACGCTTACGCACCCCCTTTACCTTTTTTGAAGGCTGTATTTAGCTCAGCGCTAATTCCTTTCCATTCCTTTTCAGTTACCAACGTCACAAGATCAAAACGAAGATCAATAACACTATCCAGATATTTTTTATGCTGGTTGCTCATTTGCTCACGGATCGATTCGAAATCGTTACGCGTTGCCTTGTAATCTCGGATGGGCTCAAGGTGCCTGTAACTTAGATCAAGAAACGCTTCGGTAAACGCTTCGGTCGTGGCGCGATGTTGATTGATAAAAGTTTTTGCTCGGACTTGCGAATCCTTGTTCAGAATTTTTCTCTCACAGGTTTTAATCAGATTGTCGTACATTTTATTGTTACTTGCCAATACTTGCTTGCGGGCTTTCATTTTATCAGGGTTGCCAATCACTGCCTCCATAATCTTATCCCATTCATCACTTTCAATAAGTTTCCGGATCTCAATTTCCCTATCGAGATAGCGATGTTGCAAGGCTACTCGCTGATCATGGTATTCGTTAAGAAGTTCGTCAAACTGATTTCGGGTGGAGTTGAAATCGGTATTAAGTTTGGTTAACTTCTTAATAGATTTTTTTCGATGCTTAAGAAAACCTTTTTGATCTTTTTCGACCTGTTTAATAAGATGGTCGATTTCAGATTTTCGATTTTTGTCCTCAACGTAAATTTTAACTTCTTTCTTTAAGTTGGGGTTCAGTAAAAAAGTATCTTGTCCTCCTGCCAGAAGGGCAATAATTAGTGCAACAAGTCCGATTAGCATAGGTGTATGGTTATTTCAGTTTAAATAAATGTGTTCCAGGTAATTTCAATTACTTAAAATGTCTCCAATGCAGAAAGATATACTCCAAAGTATTTTTTTGGCCAAAACCGCAGTCAATGATCAAATTTGGTGCGGGAATCTACTTACTTAAACGCTTAATCGGCTTTGTTACCCTTCTTTTCCTTTTCTCGCCTGTTTAAATAAAATTTAAGTACCATCCCGAAGGCATCCACTTCCTGTACGGATGGTTGATTGCCGAACTGATGATTCCAATACGTTTCGTACGAAAGATGTTTGGTTACTTTAACTTCAAAGGCCAACTGAAAGCGAAAACGATCCAACTCACTACTACCAAAATTTGCGTAGTATTCAACAAAGGAAGTGATGGTAAAGAAGAGGTACTCCGTATGAAAGTCTCTTTCAAACTGCAAACGTGGGCGATACCGCGCACTGAAGGCTTCTTCTTTGAATCGAAAATCAAAACGGTTTCTAAGAGTAAACAGAATGGAATACGGCAAGACTGCTCTTCCATCAGCTTGTAATACGAACAGATTTTCCCTGAAGGGATCTTCTGAACTCGGGGGTGACTGGCTGTATTGATAGCCTGCGCGCAACCTGAAATATTTGCCCGGCAACTCTTCAAGATGAGTCTCGCGTCTCTTTGAAAGTACCGGAAAAGCAAAGACATCAAGAAATAGGCCCAGCGAGCCATCCGTATAATTGCTGGAATCTTTTTTTGTTCCAGCCATTGTACTATATAAACGAAGATGGTCATTTAGTTTGTAGTAGGCATCAATCGAAGGCCACACTTCCTGAGCCTTGCGGGCCAATTGACCATAGGTAGTAGTTATCGATAGATAAATCATCATAAAAGTTCCTATGGAAAATACTCGAAGCATTACATCTTACTTTAAAATGGAGATACAGTTTTCCGATGTTACAAATATAAATACTATCCTTGCCTGATAACTAAACGGTTAAACATCTTTCAATGTCCGAACGGGTTGCATCACCAATACGTGAACTCTCCGAATCAACGAAGTCGATTCGGAGTTGTGTCATCAGGTTTTTGAAAGAATGCTATTCTATATTAATGGGCAGACCTGATAGTATGAGACACTTCTCCATTCAGTTATGTATAATCCGCACTTTTAAACATA
>JAEUUB010000640.1 GCA_016787745.1 Cyclobacteriaceae bacterium | reverse complement strand
CATCCACAATTCCGTGCGTTGCAAAATGCACCAGCGAATAGTTTTGGAGTGTACCATCCTTGATGGCACTTTCGCTTGCCAGATCACGCATAAGTACTTCGCAAGCGATGTTTTTCTTTTTGAAGAGGTCAGAAATTTCGTTCACTTCTTTCTCTGTACCGGGTAACGCATTCAGATTATCCTTTTCGGGAAACGAAACCGGGGCCAGTAGACGTGCGGAAGTGATGCTTGTATTTTGTGGCGAGAACTTTTTCTGCAGAAGCAACCCGGCAGAAAACTCATAGCGAATGGAATATTTTTTTACCAGGTAAGGGAATTTTACAAAAGAAGTTTGATTGTCATTCACAGATTGTGTCAACAAGGCCTCGAAGGGTATAATGCTCATTCGGCCTGAGGGTAACAGCACTAAATTATCGATGCCCGAAGGAAGTCCTTTTGGAATTAAAAGTTTATATAGATTTCTGGCGCTTAAAATAAATGTCTTTTGATCAGAGAAGTACATCCCATTTCTAAATCCACTAAGGTATTTATCGTAGTCTGCGGGAAGGGATTGATCCGTTATGGCAAACCGTTTGTGGGTGAGAAGGTATGTGTAAAGGCGATTATTTTTTTCGTCAATGAAATAACTCAGCAGGGCCGTCTTGTCATTTAGTAATTCCTGAATTTGAGCGATGGAAGGAGCTGTGGAATTGAATTTAAGGTTAAAATACTCTGGATATCCTTTTTCAAGCTGACGTGTAAAATCTGAGTAAGCTTGATTCAGATGAAAAGCGGTTTCTCTTAAATATTTTTCTTCCTCTTCAGACGGTTTTTGTGAAAGTTTTTGCGTTACCAAAGCCATAGCCGACTTCAGACTTTTTTCTTCTTCCAAAAGATCTGCAGGAATATTAGCAAAGGATTTCGCGTTAGCATCGGCAATGGCTTCCTGCAAAACAGCTGATTTACTTTTTTCGGCAAAGTAGAAGGATTGTTCGCGATACTCCTTTCTATTTTTAAATGAAACTTCGCTAAGCATGTGGGCAATACGCACTCCATCCGCGTAAACCTCATTGGCAATTGATCCCAAAGTAATTTTGTCGGCTTCGTTGGTCGTTTGCTGTCGTAAGAGGTCAATCAATGAATCGCAAATCTGCAACGTGGTAAGCCCTAAGGTAAGATCAGTTATCTTTAATGTTTTCTCTAAAAAGCGTTCCTCAAGAATTTCCGCTTTATACATCAAGGAATACAAGAGTTGTGTTCCGCTATAGAAATTCTCCCCTTTTGGATTCATCAAATAGTTTTCATCATTAAAATCGTTCACATTAGCGATTAATGATTTTTGATAATTGATCAGGGCATCGTCAAACTTATTTTGTGATTTTTCTATGTTGCCGATGAGGGTATACATATAAGCAACATCCGGATGTTTTTTCCCATCAGAAGCCAGATACATTTCTAACGCTTTGTTATAATATTCCAATGCCGTTCCCTGATTGTTCATTTTCGAATACGTTTCACCGAGGTAGCGCAGAACAAACGCTTTGGCAGGATGGGGCTGCGGGTACATTTTCTCCCAAATCTTAAGGGAGGTCTCAAAATAATTAATCGCGTCTCCGTACAGTTCCAGGTATAAATACACCACCCCTAAATTAGAGTTGGCAATGGCAAACTTTTGATGATCCCGGCCGTGTAATTTTTCATACATGGCGGTTGCCATTTCATAATTGTCTAATGCCTTATCCAAATCAAGGCTTGTGTAGATCAATCCCAGATCGTTGTACGAAGCGGCAATTAATTCATGGGTTTCGGGCAAAACATCTTTGCGTAAGGATAATGCCATAAGTTGTTGTTGTTCAGCTTGCGTGTATTTACCTGTATTTAAGTACACCTGTCCAAGGTAAGTAAGTGCCTGAGCGGTTGCTAAATTATTGTTGCCTTGCTGGAGTGAGCTAACTGCATGCGTTAAAGTTTCGAGGGCGAGATCATTTCGTCCTTGGTTCAAATAAAGAAATCCAATATTGGTTTCGGTGATGGCAAGTAGGGTTTCCGAATTCTTTGATGATTTACTTTTATCAAGAGTTTTTTTCAAACCGACCTCGGCATCTTCAAACTTTCCGGATCGGATCAGGGCCTCCGCTTTTTTGTTCTCTAGTGTGATTTGTAAGGATTGATCGGTTGTTTTGTATTGATCTACCTGGTTAATTACTTCTTCAAAACGACTATCAAACAAAAGTTCCTCAATCTTTTGAACAATAGGGTCCTGCTTTTGTCCATAAGCGCCATACCCAAAAATTAAAAACAGGAGCGGAGCAAAGATATTTTTTATCATGGCCTAGAACCGGTAATTGTAGCTGATGGTTGAAACCAATACCCGCGTTAGTCCATCGGGGTTTACTTCCCGTTGTGTTATTTTTTTACCCAACAATAACCGCACACCAGATTTAACATTAAAATTATAGCCCACAGTGCCGATGCCTGAGAGCGCCATCCCTGTGGTGCCATCGAGCTTTATTCGCTGCAACGTATTTGGGTTTGTTATTTCGTCTTTATTAATTCTGAAAATGGGAAGTAAACCAAGCGAAAAGTTAAATCGGGCATATCGGAAATTTCGCTCAACTCTAAACATAATGTCAGTGCCGCGTTTAAGCTCGTAACAGGGATCATAGTCCCTTACATAATC
>JAEUUB010000079.1 GCA_016787745.1 Cyclobacteriaceae bacterium | reverse complement strand
ACGTTGAGAATTTGTTAGCCAAAGCCATCAAAGAAACTTTTCAAAAGGCAGAAGAGACTGCGCATTTTAAGTCGATGGTCGGCACGGTTAGACTTACTAAGGCAAGAAAAACAAACCACACGATACTATAATTAATTAACTATTAAATCACATAGCAACATGAAAACAAAAATGATGATGCTCATCCTGGTTCTAGGCAGTTGGGGAGCTTTTGCACAACACGATCATCCCGGTCATGATCAGAAGAAGACTGACCAAACAATGGTCATGTTCAAGGATCCCAAACTGGGCAAAGCGTATGAACATTACATTCATGTGAAGAACTCTTTGGTAGCTTCTGATAGTGAGGGAACCAAGACTGGAGCCAATGAATTGAATAAAGCATTGAAAGATGCCAAAGCCTCGGCAGCCTCTATCGAAGCGGCTACGAAATTGGCTAGTACTTCTGATTTAGATGAGCAACGTAAGTTGTTCAGTACGCTAAGTAATGAAATGGCCACGCTGGTAAAGGACGGAAAGTTGTCAATGGGTATGCTTTATCTTGAGTACTGCCCCATGGCGAACAATAATAGTGGTGCCTATTGGCTCTCCAACGAAAAGGAAATTAAAAACCCTTATTTCGGAGACAAAATGTTGAAATGCGGTAGTGTAAAAGAAATGATTCACTAATAGCGGGTGGAGAGATGAGACGGAGTAAACGCAAATTGAAACGTCTAGCTCGACTCATGAATTTTTGATCGTTAATAAAACATTTTTCATCAGGGTTATGAAAAAGAAACAAACGTACCGACCCCCGACTCCTAACAAAAAGAAGAGGTTCAAATGGAATGAAATCTTCATCACAGCTTTCGCCATTGTCATGATTGGGGGTTGGTTTGTGTGGTTGGCGGTGCATACCTATCAGCAGGAGAAACACGAAAGTGAAATGAAGCAACAGTATCAGTCTTCTCTTCCGGTACCTGGAACAGCCGTTGACCATAAGTTAGTATGCATGGTTAACAACACGTACATGGGTGTTGATCAAATTCCGGTAATGGTGTTGGACAAGACGTATTACGGATGTTGTCCGAAATGTGTACGCGACCTTAATACGGATGAGTCCTCCCGGATAGCGATAGATCCTTACAGTCATGTGTCAGTGGATAAGGCGCTCTCATTTATTACGGTGAATCCCGATAAGTCAGGCGCAATTTTATATTTCGAATCAGAACAAAACGCTAAAAAATATTTAAAGAAATGAAACGTAGAGAATTTGTAAAACTATCAGGAACAGCAGCTGCGTCTGCGATCATGATTCCACCTGTGCTGCAAAGTTGTATGGACAACATGAACATGAATATGAACATGGGTTCTAATGCCGTGGCGGTTAAAGAAGGCGCATTTACCACGCCTCTGGCTTTCCCCAATGTGATGTCCAGTAATTTTTCAATGAAGGCCAAAGGAAACACTGCCAATCTTTTGAATAACCAGAGTGCCTCGGTATTCGGTTACGCAGACGGAATGTTAGGGCCAACTATTAAAGTTGACACGGGCACAACTGTGTCGATGGCCTTCCAAAACCTTCTTTCGGAGGAAACCAACATTCATTGGCATGGGCTATTAGTTCCTGCCAACATGGACGGGCACCCTAAGGATGTGATCAACAGCGGTGGTAGTTTCGACTTTTCACTGCCCATTAACCAACGGGCTGGCACGTATTGGTATCATCCTCACCCTCACGGAAAGACGGCCAGACAGGTATTCACCGGCCTCGCAGGCTTTTTTATTGCCAATGACGCA
>JAEUUB010000053.1 GCA_016787745.1 Cyclobacteriaceae bacterium | reverse complement strand
ATCAATCAGGTTAACAATATTGGGTTTTGTAACCGGTATGCCATTGGTACCATAGGTGTAGTTAAGCAGCGAAAATTTAAACCCATTCTTTTCAACCACTAGCGGATAAGTAGAAGATCGTTCAAGCGAATCGCGGAAGGTGCCCGTATGTATTATCGCTAGCGAGTCAAGTACTGTTATCGTGCGTTCTAATCCTTTCCTTCTCCTATCAAGACTATGGTTATTGGCCGTAACCAACACATCCATACCTGCCCTTTTTAATTCTACAGCCAGGGCATCGGGTGCGCTAAACTGAGGATAGCCTTTGTAGGGTGGTCCCGCCAGGGTAAGTTCTAAATTACCAATGGCTAAATCAGCAGACCGTAGAATGGGTGCCACATATTCGAAACAGGGTGCATAGTTGTATTTTTTAGATTGTGTATCGTAGGCCGCGGCAATATTCGAATCGTGCTGCATAATATCGCCAACAAATAACAGAGAAAGGCGCAGCGTATCCTGCGCAAGTGCGGGCAAACTTAAAACAAGGAATAATAAAAAGAACCTAAACCTTACCATGCGAGTAATCTATGATTTTATCTTCCGCAATAACGAAAACTCTGTCCTCTTTTTTAGGCACAATGCGTGCCATTCCGGTAAACGAACCAAATGCTGGAAGAATGCCCTGATTCTTACCAAAGTAGAAACAAGGCAACATGGCAGACTGCCTTCCGGCTCCCCTTAGTTTAACACCCGGATGCAAATGTCCTGATAAATTATAAAGTCCTTCGGGCACCTCAGACAAAGGTTCATGGGTTAGTATAAAGTCACCTTCACGCAATTCGTTCGCATAGCATTTCATTTTATTGCGTTTATATTGAATCGCACTTAAAATATCATGATTGCCAAGAATCAATTCAAATGAACAGTGGATGAAGTGCTTTCGTATTTGCCCCAGCACTTCCCATTCTTCATTATAATGACTATGAAATAAGTCTCCCAAAAAAATCGCTCGCTCAGGGTTGGTAGCTTGTAACACTGAAATAAGCAACTCGGTATTTCTATGGCTGGCAGCCACTGGCACTGGGATGCCTGATTTGCGAAAGTGATTGATTTTCCCAAAGTGAAGGTCGGCCAATAACAAGATTTTTGCCTGCTTTAACCAAATCGCTTTTTGCGGCAAAAGTTCAACGTTAACCTTCCCAATCTTTATCTCCATTCATTTTTATCAATGGGCAAATTCGCACAATTATCAGATAGTAAAAAATCTAAATAATACAGCCTGCAATATTGTTATTACCTGTAAATCAATTAGTTATAATAAAAAATTATCTTGATTCATCCTGGCAATTTATGATTCGAAAAATGGTAACATTGAGATAACATTAGCAGATCGGCAACCCCCTACATTTACCCGATTATTTAATTTATGTTCGAACTAGAGCTGTCTCACTCCATTTTATTGGTCTTTTGTCTTCTTGCTGCCTGCGCCTTCGAATTCGTTAATGGATTTCATGACACGGCCAACGCGGTTGCAACCGTTATCTATACCAATACCTTAAAACCCTGGGTGGCTGTTATTTGGTCCGGAGCCTGGAACTTTCTGGGTGTGTTTGCCGGGGGTATAGCAGTAGCTATGGGTATAGTTAATCTCTTGCCGGTCGAAACGCTGGTGGATCAAAATGTAGCCCATAGTATTTCAATGGTAATGGCCCTTTTATTAACCGCCATTTTTTGGAATCTTTTAACGTGGTTTTTTGGCATACCTTGCTCCAGTTCCCATACACTGATTGGTTCTATACTGGGGGTAGGCTTAGCCTATTCGCTATTGCCTGAAGCAACCAGCGAAGCCGTTAATTGGGGAAAAGCTCAGGAAATTGGTTTGTCATTACTGATCTCACCCTTATTCGGGTTTTCAGTAACCATTGTATTGATGTACGTAATTAGAACCGCTACAAGAAAGACGGATGCTGGGGAAACACTTTTTAAAGAACCCAAGAAAAACCAGCCCCCACCCTTTTGGATCCGTTCTATTCTCTTTATCACCTGCACGCTGGTAAGTTTTTTTCATGGCTCAAATGATGGACAAAAAGGCGTGGGTCTTGTCATGCTGATCCTGATTGGTATTGTGCCTGCCTACTTTGCCTTAAATGTAAACTATACACCAGCCGCCTTGCCTCCTTCTTTAGTAAAAATTGAACATGTGATAAACTCCATTGATGAAACCCGTTTATCGGAACCCGACCGCATCAAATTGGTAGATGCCCGGGTAAGGAATACACGATTACAAAAAACATTTTCATCCCTGGAAGCTATTAACCAGATTCCAAAAGCTACACGATTTGAAGTAAGGAAAGATGTAATGCTCATGGACCGGCACCTCAACAGTTTAATTAAAAAAGAAGAAGTAAGGATCAGTGTAAACGAAAAAAAATTACTGAAGGATGAACTCAAATTAGTTCGGAAAGTTACTGACTATTCGCCCACCTGGGTGCTCTTTTTGATCTCGATATCGCTTGGCGTGGGCACCATGATCGGTTGGAAACGAATCGTAAAAACCGTGGGGGAAAAAATCGGGAAAGAACATCTCACCTACGCGCAGGGAGCCAGCGCTGAAATTGTGGCCGCCAGTACCATCGGCCTCTCCACCTACTTTGGGTTGCCTGTTAGTACCACCCACGTACTATCTTCCGGCATTGCGGGGAGCATGGTGGCCAGCAAGGGTGTAAAAAATCTTCAGCCTGATACGGTACGAAATATTTTGTTAGCCTGGTTTTTAACCTTACCGGTTGTAATGGTAATGGCCGGTACTTTGTTTCTGGTGTTTCGATCGTTGTCGTGAGATTTATTCAAAACTCAAACGCATTCTTTTAATCCGGTCGGCCAGTTTTTCGGATGTTAACTTTTCGCGGGTTCTGTCAACCATAATGGGAAAAGCAAACGGTGTGGGTTTATTGGGTTCTGTGATAATTATTTTTTGATGCGCGATACGATTCAACGCCTTGCGCAACCGGGCCTCTTCCAGTTGAAAGTCCATCACTTCTTCAAACGCCTGTTGTAGCAACAAATTGCCAGATTCATATTCATGAAATACATTAAAGAAAAGTTGTGAAGAAGATTGTAAATGACGTTCCTTTATTTTCTTCCCGGGCAATCCCTTAAAGATCAATCCCGATATGGCGGCTATATCCCTGAATTTTCTCCGGGCCATTTCCGTTGAATTTATACTCGCCTGGATGTCGTGCATTAAATTTTCACTCCCCAGCACGTTGGTTTCAATCGCTTCATATACGGGTATTTCCTGATCAGACAATAACTCAAAACCATAGTCATTCATGGCGATAGAAAAAGTAATGGGTGTTGACTGCGCGATGCGATAGGCCACCAGCGCGGCCATACCTTCATGCACAAAGCGACCTTCAAAAGGATACATAACCAGGTGATAACCTTCAGAAGTCTGAAAATATTCTACCAGAAATTCATTCTTCTTTGGCAGATGAGAACGTTCCCTCTGCAAATTCATTAAGGGTCGAAGGAATCGCATCTCCGCATCTGTTTCGTCCTGACGGGCTGCTTCATCAATCTTAAACCGGATCATTTCACTCATTTGCGAAGAAAGGGGCATGCGCCCACCTTGCCACGAGGGCACCCGCCCCGATTTCTTTTTACTTTTTCGCACATGAGCTTCCATCTCTTTTATGCGAACCAATTCCAGGCTCTGGCCGGCAAACCAAAACACATCGCCCACATTAAGGCTTGAGATAAAATACTCTTCAATGGTGCCCAGATATTTACCTGTGACATACTTCACATGCAAAAGATTGTCGCCTACAATGGTGCCAATAGAAAGTCGATGTTTCAACGCCACCCGACTGTTTTCTACTTTATAAACTCCTTGTTCTACCAATACTTTACGGTATTCGTTATACGCGGTAAGCGCTTCGCCTCCCGTTGTAATAAACCTTAAAACCCATAGCCACTCTTCGTCAGTTATGGAAGAATAGCTTATTGTATTTCTAATCTCAGGTAAAATTTCCTGTGGCTTAAATCCATCGGACACCGCCAGAGTGATCAGATATTGGACCAATACATCGAACGATCGTAGGTACGGAACCCGATCTTCCACAATCTTTCGGTTCATACCTTCACGTAAAGCAGCTGCCTCTGTTAACTCCAACGAGTTGGTTGGCAAAAAATAGATTCGGCTTAAAGCCCCAGGCTGATGACCACTGCGGCCGGCCCTTTGCAAAAAGCGCGCAACCCCTTTGGGGCTTCCTACCTGTATTACTGTTTCTACCGGGCGAAAGTCAACACCTAAGTCGAGGCTTGAAGTACACACCACCGCTTTCAGTTTACCTTCATGCAGCTGATCTTCTACCCAATCGCGAATTTCTTTGCTTATAGAACCATGATGCATGGCAACTAATCCCGACAACTCCGGGGCCATGTCCAGAATTTTCTGATACCAGATCTCAGCAAAGGAACGGGTATTGGTAAATATAAGCGTGCTTGAACTTGCCTTGATAATAGGAATCACCTTATCAAGCAATTGGATTCCCAAATGGCCCGACCAGGGTAGTCGTTCCACTTCATCAGGAAAGATTGAGATTACCTCAATCTTCTTTTCGATATGTGACTTTATGATGCGTGCGTTCCGGGCATTTAAAGAGTTCCCTAATAAAATCTGTAAGGACTGCTCCATATTTCCAATGGTGGCTGAGATTCCCCACACTTTTAATTTTGGGGACAACGATTTCAACCGGGAGAGCGCCAACTCCATCAGTACGCCCCGCTTCGAGCCAAGCAAATCGTGCCACTCATCTACTACAATAGTTTGCAGATCAGAAAAATAAGAGACATAATCTTTTTGAGAGATCAGCAAATGAAGGCTTTCGGGTGTAGTGATTAAAAAATCGGGTGGCTTTTCTTTTTGTTTCGCACGCTCGCGGGTAGACGTATCACCACTGCGAACCCCTATGCACCACAATGTTTGAAGACCCTCGTTCGCCCGCATAGCCGACCACTCGATCTCTTTTGCGAGTGCACGAATCGGGGTAATCCAGATTGCTTTTGGTCCCACTTTCTTAAACTCCTTCAGGTTGGTTTCAAGAAAAATCGGTACAAGTAGGGAATATGTCTTACCGCTTCCTGTGGGCGCATTCACCAAACCACTTTGGCCTGCCCAAACGCTTTGCCAGGCATCTACCTGAAAGGGAAAGGGAGTCCATCCCTGTTGTTCAAACCACTGCTTGCCCTTGTATAGATAATCAACCATCAAAAACTAAAGTTAGGTTAAAATTTAATTTTTGAGCGACTATGTTCTTTTAAACAAGGAAAGGTCGCCTACGAAAGGGCGTGATTGAAAAAACTTAAAGTTCACCAAAGTGGATAGACATGCACACGGAAATACCAATCGCTGGAATTTATAAAAGCCGAAGTAGCAAAATTTCCGGATAGGTATACCTCCTGGTTTAAGATCATTCTACAGCAACCCGAACTTTCTTTTCTTTAAATTCCTAACTCCACCTGAAAAACCGCGGACCAATAAGCGTCTGCACGCGAATTCAATTTTATATCCGTTAGTTCGGTGTACATAACACCCCCCTGCACTTTTAAGCGGTGCCCCATAAAATATTTGGTTACACCCAATTCATAATTTTCAATCTGGTTTTCCAATAATGTTGGAACGGACGGATTATCATATAACTCGGACGAAGGTTTCGTAGTAGCATACCGTCCGGCAATCTCTACGTTGTTTTTAAAAAGATAACTCATCTGCGACATCAACCCATAGCCCGTATAGATGGCTCTGAACTGTGAAGAATTATCGGGGTTAATGGTGATCGGATTTTCTGCCGAACGATTCATAAATTCTGAATACCAGGCCCAACCTCTGTACTTTGTAAGTAAGTCAACTTCAAACGCATCCATCGAACGATTTTCATATAAATCGTTGCCAAGTTGACCTGCCTGACGCAACGCTTTTTCGTTATGGGAATACGTTGTAGCCAAAGAAACCTTCCATGTTTTTTCCCGCGCCAAATCACCTTCCACATAGTCATTTTCACCCGTAAAAGGACCGAAAGGTAAAAACTCAATTCTGCCGGTTGTTGCCAATCCGCTATTAGAAAGATCTGCATTTCTGCCCTCCCCGGAAGACAGAGCGCCACGCAGAATCACATATTTTGTGGTGTAATGTGCAAAGAATCCAAAGTCCCGATCAATATTAAATCTTGCATTTACAATAGATCGGTCGTAAAACTGCTGATCGCCAGAAGAAACTACGCGTTGTCTGTTTCCAGGAAGTTTTGTTTGACCAAAGCCCAACCGTAACCTTGGGTTAGGATTGTAATAGATAACCGCATCACGCACCACATTAGGACTGTTGTTAACTTTAGAATTATCGAAATTGCGCCAATCCATATCGCCCCTCGAAAATGACAATTGTATATAATACGTGAGTTTCGGATTATATACAAAGCCGGTAAACTTCATACGCAATCTTCGTACGCGAAATTCAAATGCCTCCGGGGCCAGGTCTGTATCTTCTTTGCTGACGTACAGCGCCCGGTTTTGCATGCGAAATTGAAAATTAAGTGAGAACAGACTATCGGTAGTAACCAGGCCAACACCTCTTCCTTTTCTGGCATACACCTGAATACCCAACTTCGAATCCTGTGTGAATCCCTGTGAGAAAGTCAACATCAGAAGAAATGCAGCAAAGAATTTAAGTCTACCAGGTAGCTGAGGGGGGAGATTAGTTTTCATAAAGAATTTAGGGTTTGGCAATATTATCAAAATATTACCTAATTGTTAACTATTTAATATTGCGTTAACATTGCCCTAAAGACTTAAAAAATTAAGGAGCACCATGCCTTGGTGAATCTCTATTTTATATCGACACCTGCCTGTTTTAATTTACGTGCAAAGTTTGGGGTTGCACTTAAATCATAGGGAAGATTATTGGGTGAAAGAAAAAGGCTTCTGAACAAAGGAAAATCGAGGAGGATTTTTTTATCCATCAAGGCTGCTTCCTTGTTTGCCTCCTTTCGGCCCAGTGCGGCATCTACTGCAAAAAGATAAAATGGGCTTGACCTATGTGTCATTTTCACAAACTTTGCCGCTTCATCGAAGTTTCCTTTTTTGGCTAAAATTATAGCTTTCAGATCAAAGTAGGGAAAGTAATCCTGATCGGGATCTTGCAAAATAGACTCATAGGCTTCATCCAACTTCCCTAATTGGATCATTGCAAATAGCTTATAATCATCCATGCCATATCTTACCGGAGCTAATTTTGCTTTTTCGGTTTCCGACAAAACTTCTTCGTACTTTCCTGAATGCAGAAGGTTAAAGATAATAATGCGGGAAGCATCTCCTGCCGAGGGGTCTTTCACCAAAATCTTTTGACTTATCTCAGACAACTCTTTACCGTAACCAAGTGCAATCAGCAAGGTTGAGAAATCAAAATTCTGATACTTAAAGAGTCTTGGGGCATCTTCACTTAACAAGCTTTTTTCAATTACCTGCCGGAAGTTTGTCCAGTTGTTGGAGTACATAGTTTGAGGTATCCTGTAATAGTCGGCCTGCGAAGTTTCTTTTGACCGGGCAATTGCACTGGCCAGGTCATCGTTAAACAAAGTATATGCTTGTTGATCGGTTAGTGTGTCTTTATAAAGCGGATCATCTTTCAATACATAGTGCAGGAAAAAATCGGCATGAAATAAATACGGGTTAACAAAATCCGGATCCAATTGCGAAGATTGTTCATAATAATAGTTCGCTTTCTTTAAGGTGGCTAAATCAATAAACCGGGTTCGTTGATGCGCATGGTCATCAAGTTCGCGACCTTTTAAGAACGCCAGATAAGCGTCTGCGCTGGTCGTGCCTGCCCATTTCATATTCTGCATGGCCTTTTCATCCAACGAAATATCAAGGCCTTCGGCAATTTTTGTGGCAATCTCCTTCTGCAACTCAAAAATATCGGTGGCAGCGCGGTCATAGGTATTCGACCAAATATGAAAGCCATCTTTTGCACGAATCAATTGTGCCGTTATGCGTAAGCCGTTGCCGGATTTTCTGATGGAACCTTCCACTATATAATTGACACCTAACGAATCGGCAATTACCTGTACGCGCAGGTTTTTATTTTTGAAAGCAAACGAGGAAGTGCGAGAAATAACATTGAGCCCTTTTACGTGCGCAAGGCTATTTAAGATTTCTTCGGTGAGCCCATCGCCAAACCAGCCCTGATCTTTTTGTTCGCTCAAATCAACAAAGGGAAGAACAGCAATAGATTTATCGAACGTTGTTTGTTGGCTACTCGTTGACCGTGTTTGGTAGAAATATTAGCCAAATGCCGTACTAAGTATAATTGCAATCGAAATGACGATCGCCTTATTTCTAATTAAATTCTTTTTGCTGCTGGATACCGGATGCTGGATGGAGTGGGCCTGAGCTGCTGATGGAGGATTTTTTAAGGCATTAATAATTTCCTTTATCGCATTGGCTACTTTATTGATCTGGTTATGATAATCTGTTTTATTTTGATTATCCGTTTTGTTATCTGAAGATTTCAAGGGTCTGTTGACACCCGCTTCCTTATAAATAAACTCAATGGCTCTAAGCGCTCC
>JAEUUB010000020.1 GCA_016787745.1 Cyclobacteriaceae bacterium | reverse complement strand
GAAACAAAATAAGGTTAAAAATACCCCATAACTCAAGAATAAGACGGTTTTTAAAAATTCAAAAAACTAACTGACAAGATGTCACAAGGTAGCTTAAAAAGCACTAATTTTGCGATCCGAAACATCGAAAATGAAGAATTTGATTGAAGATATAGGGGTTTTTGAGGAACACCACGAGCTTGCGGAAGAACCTGCCAGGACAACGGACCAGAATACGGGCAAAAGCAGAAAACTTTACATTGAAAGCTATGGCTGCCAGATGAATTTCTCAGACAGTGAGATTGTTGCATCCATTCTTCAGCACGAAGGTTTTGATACAACTTCTGATCTTGCCGAGGCTGACCTTGTGTTCCTGAACACGTGTTCAATCCGCGAAAAAGCTGAACTAACGGTTCGTAAGCGCCTCCACCACATACAAGGATTCAAGAAAAAGAAACCTGAATTAATGGTTGGCATATTGGGTTGCATGGCCGAACGATTGAAAACAAAGTTGCTGGAAGAAGAGAAGATTGTTGATTTGGTGGCCGGCCCCGATGCGTATCGCGATTTACCTAAGCTTATTAGTCAGGTGGATGAAGGCGACAAAGCCGTTAATACATTTTTATCACGGGAAGAAACGTATGCCGATGTAACCCCCGTTCGCTTAAACACAAATGGGGTAACTGCTTTTATTTCCATTATGCGGGGATGCGACAATATGTGTTCATTTTGTGTTGTGCCGTTTACCCGAGGACGGGAAAGAAGCCGCGATCCGCATTCGATCGTTGCTGAAGCTCACGATCTTTTTGATAAGGGCTTTAGAGAAGTTACTCTTCTTGGTCAGAATGTGGATTCCTATAAATGGAGCAAAGAAGAAAACAATAAGGCAAAGCTTGAAAAAAAGGGAATTCAAAAAATCATCAGTTTTGCCAATCTGTTGGAGTTAGTGGCACAGGTTCATCCTGATCTTCGCGTGCGCTTTTCAACCTCCCATCCAAAAGACATCACAGATGACGTTTTGCATACTATGGCGAAATATGAAAACATCTGTAAGAATATACATTTGCCCGCGCAAAGTGGAAGTAGCCGGATTCTTGAATTAATGAACCGGGGGTATACCCGGGAGTGGTATTTAGACAAAGTGCAAAGCATAAGAAATATTTTAGGATCAACATGCAGCATTACTTCCGACATGATTGCAGGGTATTGTTCAGAAACAGAAGAAGATCATCAGGAAACGCTTTCTCTTATGGATATTGTTCAATACGATTATGCCTACATGTTTGCGTATTCCGAACGTCCAGGTACGCTAGCGGCTAAAAAACATGAGGATGATATACCCTTAGAAGTAAAAAACCGCAGGCTGGAAGAAATTATTACGAAGCAAAGACAACACGCACACTTTCATCATCAACAAGATGTAGGCACTATTCAACGCGTGTTAATAGAAGGTGAGTCGCGCAAAAATAATACCCAATGGCAAGGAAGAACCTCTTCCAACCATGTAGCTGTTTTTCCAAAACAAAATAAGGCGAAGGGTGAATACGTCAATGTTCTTATAGAACGTTGTACCAGTGGAACCTTGATTGGCAAGATTGTAGATTAAAATTATGGCTATTTCAGATTCAGAAATACAAAGTGTAAAACAACGGTATGGGGTTATGGGTACCTCGCCCCTGCTCAACAATGCGGTGCGTGTGGCTATGCAAGTTGCGCCCACGGATATGTCGGTTTTGATTACGGGTGAAAGTGGAAGCGGCAAAGAATCTTTTTCAAAAATCATCCATTTCCTCAGTCCGCGTAAACATGGTCAATTTATTGCCATCAATTGCGGTTCTATCCCCGAGGGTACGATTGATTCTGAACTCTTTGGGCACGAAAAGGGATCCTTCACCGGGGCTCACGAATCCCGCAAAGGATATTTTGAGGTAACGAATGGAGGCACTATTTTTTTAGATGAGATCGGTGAAATGCCCCTGGGCACACAAGCAAGACTATTGCGGGTGCTGGAGAATGGTGAATTTATAAAAGTGGGTTCCTCTAAAGTACAAAAGACCGATGTGCGCGTTGTGGCTGCCACCAATGTTAATTTGTTGGTAAAAGTAGAACAAGGAAAATTCAGAGAAGATTTATATTACCGCCTTAGCACGGTGCCCATCTATGTTCCCCCTCTGCGGGAACGCGGAAAAGACACAGAATTACTTTTTAGAAAATTCGCGACTGACTTTGCAGAAAAATATAAAGTAAAACCCATCACACTTACTGATGATGCCAAAGCTTTGCTTTTAAAATATCGATTCCCAGGCAACATCCGGCAATTAAAAAACCTGGTGGAGCAAATCTCAGTTCTCTCGTCAGACAACACAGAAGTAACTGCCGAAGTCTTAAATCAGTATATTCCAAAAGAGACCAGTCTTCCGGCCTTATATAAGGATCAAGAAGGTAAAGACAACATTTCGGAACGTGAAATTCTTTACAAGATTTTGTTTGATCTGCGCAAAGACATGAATGATCTTAAAAAGGTTGTGTTGGAAAGTTCAGGCAATCCCGCGCAGGCAGCGCAAATTATGAAAGATCATGCCGGACTATTCGAGGGCATTCATGATGAAATAAAAACCGCCCACGAACCTGTTACATTAAGTATTAACGCAACGGATAATACGCCCGATAATGGAGAAGAAGTTCAGGACATAACCCATGAGGCCGAGGACGACTCCCTATCTATTGTAAAAAAAGAAAGAGAACTTATTTTAAGAGCCTTAAGGAAAAACAACAATAAGCGCAAATACGCAGCCCGCGATTTAGGTATCTCTGAACGCACACTTTACCGTAAGATTAAAGAATACGAACTTGAAGAATAAATTTTTAGCCGTCCTGAGTTTGCTTCTGGCCTTTGCGTTAGTAACCCTACAGGGTTGTATCAGTTATTCATTTACAGGAGCCGCTACCAACGCACAAACCATGCAGGTGGATGATTTTTTTAATAATACGGATCTGGGTCCCGCTAACCTGGGTCAAACATTTACCAATCGGTTAAAACAATATTTTCAACAGAACTCAAGTTTAAGAATTGTTCCGGAAAATGGTGAGCTACAAATTGAAGGTACTATTACTCAGTATGCAATCACACCCATCGCACCTGTATCGAGCACAACGGGTCAGACCGGGGATCCCGCATCGTTAACCCGCTTGACCATTGCCGTTCGCGCCAATTATGTTGACACGCTTGAACCAAAAAATAATTTTAAAGACCGTGTATTCAGTTTCTATGCTGACTTTCCGAGCGCCCAGGATTTTAATTCAGTGCAAGAAAACCTCGAGAAAAAAATTCTGGAACAGATTTATATCGATATTTTTAACAGCACGATAGCCAATTGGTAAGGTTGCACAAAGTTTTTATTTGCCGTACATTTACTCTTACCTCCTTTAAAAAAAGTGGAAAGAGATCAATTCAACTTACTTCTATCAAAGTACACTTCGCT
>JAEUUB010000021.1 GCA_016787745.1 Cyclobacteriaceae bacterium | reverse complement strand
ATCGGGCTTTTTAACCCAATTGAATTTTCTAATTACTGAGTTCGGACAATTTTTTGTGTCGTTGTAACTCATTGTAATGGTTAGAGGCCTTTCATCTGCGCCTGCTAATGAGGCATGACCCGGATCAAATTCACTATTATTTGTACCCGACAAAGAACCCGAATAAGCACCGGGTGCCATGGTAAAATTAGTTATTGTGTACGCTGGTTCAGAAGATGACAGCGTGATGGGTGCTAAATCGGAACAAATATTTCCATTCTCATTTATTCCAACAACGGTAGGACTTGCATCATTTTTAAGGACTTCAAAAGGTTGATAGGTGGTAAAGGTTTCGACTCCGGCAGCATTTTTTCCATAAATAAAAATATAGAACCTTCTGTCTGGAGCTGTAAAGCCGTAATTATTCCTCAGGACATCTAAATTTAATGTATATGTAGCAGGCCTCAATACCGGAGCAAAAGGAAACTGAATATCAGTAACTACCTGATAGGAACTAATTGTCAAAGGATTTGGGCCTCCGCAGAAAGGATAAACGGGAACAACTTCGCCAAAACAATAATATGGGGGTGTATTAAATTCATAATAGAAAACAAGTCGTGTAAACTGGTACGTGGGATTTAGCATGGCATTGCCCAAGGTTATGATAGGTGACAATGAACCATCGGTTGCAATGCTTTGACAGTAGGATAAATCAAGATTATTGATTGCAATAGGAGTCACCTTGAAAGTTTCCGTATCTTGACCAGAGCAGCCATTGACGTCTGAGAAATTGTAAACGATTTGATGGTTATTGCTTACCCCTGCCAACTGGGGGTTAAAATAATAATTACCATCGCTTTGCGGGGCTACCCCAGGCCCCGTAAAAATTCCACCGGCTGGTGAACCATACAGTTGATAATACCGGTTTTCAATGGTGTACTCCGTTCTTAAAGTAGTTTCCAGAGGAGCTGGAATTATGTCCGCTACAGGATTAGGATTCACAGAAATGTCTACAAAATCAGTTACAATGTTTCCTGCATTGTCTTCAACTTCCAGATTATATCGAACATTTGACGTTGGGCTTACCGTTGGGCTTGAACTACTGCTGGAAAATCCAGGAGGAGTTGATGTCCACCGGAATTGATAAAACCCAGTACCCCCACTTACTGCGCCAATCAATGTAGTGGGCGAGCCTACGCAAACGGATACATCTGTAGCACTTACATTCAAAGATAAGGCGGCAACAGTAAGCGTAAAGGGTGTATTGGAAAGAGTCTTTGTAACACAGTTTGTGCGCGAAACATCAATG
>JAEUUB010000607.1 GCA_016787745.1 Cyclobacteriaceae bacterium | reverse complement strand
CACAAAAAAAGGCTTACTTTGCGGCTCAAATTGAAGACCTGAAGAAATAGTTATGTACATTTTATTTATCAGTTTAGCCATTTTTAGCTCAGTTTTATTGGTATTGGTTGTTTTGGCCCAAAACTCTAAGGGAGGCGGACTCTCCAGCCAATTTGGAGGATCAGGGGCAAGCAATATGATTGGTGTTAAAAAAACAGGCGATTTACTTGAGCGATTAACCTGGGGATTTGCCATTGCAATAATGGTTTTTGCCTTAGCTACAAATTTCACAACCCCAAATGCAGGCGGAACAGATGAAATTCTTGAAAGAGCCAGAGAGCAACAGGGCTCAAATATTGATCTTAACAAGACGGAGCAACCGGCAACACCGGCCACTGAGCCTAAATAAATAATATTTCAAAAGAAATGAGACCCTCTTGATGAGGGTCTTTTTTATGCTGCTTTTGCAATTTGTTTAACTAGCAATCGCTTGGCAACAGGAATCAAGGTTTGGTCGAATGGAACTTTAAGTTTAGACAACACCAGATAGACTGATGGGTTAGGCAGCTCTGTATATTTCTTAATTAAATTAAGCTTAAGGTTTTCGTAGGTCGAACTCAAGCTACGTTCAGCGGTCTGCAAAAAGTGTGTATGCAACCCCCGCATAGTTTCAGAACTTTGCTCGAAAATGGTTACCTGATACCGGTAGATGTGAGTTTCCTTTTCCGGTGGTTGACTGACAAATAAATAACCTTCGTTGGCATAAAGCGAGGTTAGGCCCACAGGCGATATTTCGCACTTGGATTCAACCAATTCATAAATGTACGAACCTTCATCAAGCGAGGCTTTAAATTGTGGCAACGCAAACTCCATGATAGATTCAATTTCGTGCATGAGTAAATCGTCCTCTATCATTCGTTGATAATTCAACTCAAGGTTTTTAAGGCCCTCCTGCGAAAGCTCTTTCGGAAAAGAATCACGAAACAGGGTGTGATTTTCTTTTAAGGAAACGAGGTTACGATAGTGAAAAACCAGGTCTGACAAAAACGGATACAACTCAACTCTGTTGAAGGAGTTTTTTACCTTTTGGAAATAAGCCATTAGCTGATACTTCTTATACTCAAAATCGATTAAGCCTTCTGTAAGCCAATTGTCATTTAAACGCTCCATAGTCTCTTTGTTTTTACTTCCTAAGTATACGAAAAAATCCAAATTCGTGACAAACTGCCATTTTGTTAGTGGGCGACCCTGTCAAGTGTGACAAATTTTTTCATCTTTGCCACCCGATCGATCGATCTGTGTCAGAAAAGGTAAAAATTAGTGAAATGGCATGGATTTCGAGGGTCGAGCTTCGTCAGTTAAAAACTTGTTTAACTATAAATTTATAATCCCATATGGCAAAAATTAATTTCAAACCAAACGAAGACCGAGTGCTTGTTGAAGCTGCTCAGGCTGAACAAAAAACAGCTTCCGGACTTATCATTC
>JAEUUB010000603.1 GCA_016787745.1 Cyclobacteriaceae bacterium | reverse complement strand
ATAGACACATATTCTACAATAGAAACGCCAAATTCTTTTTTAGCCCGTGCCGGAAATTCAAGAATGTTATGCTTTCCACTAAAAAATTCGGATGCTAAAGAAAACTGGGCCAACGAGATGGGATACTGCGCCTCTATGTGTGTAAATGCCTGCAAGGTTTGAGGTAAGGCTGCCACTATTCCTGTACCCATTGCACCGATCCCTGCTTGCTTAATAAATTTTCTTCTGTGAATATTCATAGGGTAGATAAATTTTAATATGTATAGCTAATGTACTCAAAAATTAACAACCAAGGGTTTGCTTTAGGTTTATTCCCGGCTTGTCAAACTGTTGCAAATCCGTTACCTTGGATAGCATATGATTTTGTTTCTTAGAAATACCAGCCCATGAAAAAGCCTGGAATATCCCGAAAGGCCAGAGTCAAACTAAAGGATAAGAAGAAGGTTATAAGTTGGGATTATTATGATACCCATGGGAAGCTAATTGTTGATTCTAAAGTTAAAGAACGTTGTAATCATCTGGTACTTCCCCCTGCCTGGCAAGAGGTTTGGATATCACCCAATGCTAAAGCGCATCTTCAGGCCACTGGCAAAGATGCCAAGGGAAGATTACAATACCGCTACCATAAGAACTGGACAGACGCCCGGGCTGCTGAGAAATTTGAAGGGATGATTGGTTTTGCTAAAACCTTACCGTATATCCGCAAAAAGGTTAATAAAGATCTAAAGCGCGAAGGAATGCCAAAGGATAAGGTGGCTGCGCTGATCGTTCGGTTAATTGACGTTTATCATTTTCGGGTAGGCAACGATGAATATGCGAAGACAAATAAATCGTATGGGTTAACAACACTTACACGCGGCCATGTTATTATAGATACGTCCAGGAGTGCCGAAGGAAATCTGGATGCGGTGTTTGAATTTGTTGGTAAGTCGGGAAAACTTTGGAAACGCAGAATATGGGAAGATGATCTTGCCCTGCTGATCAAGGAATCCGGAGAAGTGGGTGCTAAGAAGAAGAACCGCGATCTTTTCCGTTATCTGGATAAGGACGGAAACGATTTTGATATAAAGGCCAATCATATCAATGAATACCTGGATTCCATTACATCCAGATTTGAAAAAGTTACAGCCAAAGATTTTCGTACCTGGGCAGCTACGTGGAAAACGGCTTACCGTCTTTCCAAACAATTGGATCCGGATTCAATCACCGCCCGTAAACGAGTAAGCAATCAAATAGTTAAAACAGTTGCTTCTGATTTGGGGAATACACCAACCGTGTGCAGGTCCTCCTATATTCATCCTAAAATTCTTTCCGATTGGTCGGATGGAAAATTTCGAGCTAAATGGAACCGGGCCACCCGGCATGGAAAAATAACGGGATTATCAAAAGAAGAAACGGCAACCCTTCACTATCTGGAATCTGGAAAATAGTACGAACTAATTTCTCAATCTTTGGAAACCGGATTGATCATTATATGAGCACGATGCGTTCCCGGATCCATAATCCATGGCATGCCGGGTGCTTCTGGTTTTATGGGCAGACCTGTACTGGCAGCAGTTGCCCACGGGATGTATACGACATACCGAAAACTACCTTTCATTACCTCACCTGTAGTCGCGTTATAATCTTCCGCCTTCGCGGAATAGACTTGTAAGTTAGAAGCTTGCTTGGGCATTATCAGTTTTCCCGACTTAGCCTCCGCTTCACGAATGTCGAATGTTTCCTGAAACGATTTTCCTTCTGCTTTCAATTCTCTTCCCCGTGCCATAAAGGGTTCCAAATCTTTGTGGTAGCAAGAAACACTAAGCCCTGCCTGATTGGGGTTATCCGCCAGACAAATCATTTCGTTGGTTCCCTTTCGCAGCACTACAAACTCACCTTTCGTATCATAGCCATAAACCATGGCCCCCGCACGCTTGTCTTCAGGAGCAGCTAATACGGCTGTTTTAATTTGAATATCCGCGGATGGGATTTGCGCGAAAGTGTTTAAAATTAAAAACATCAGAATGAGAGTATATGCGTATTTCATACTGTATCTTTTTTTTAATTATGATTAAATGTAATACTATGAATGATCCTATGCAACCATAATCCGGTTTTGGAATCAAGCACTACATTCAAATTTTTTTTAAGTATTCTTCATTATCTTTATTTTTCACCTATTTCATAAACAACCGGATGGATTCAGAACAGATAGCAATCCAATTTACAGGCGTAGTCTTATTGTTAATCGCTTCATGGCTTTTAATCATGCATGTGCGTAACTGGATTTTTGCAAAACAGTCAGTTACCTGGCCAACCTG
>JAEUUB010000593.1 GCA_016787745.1 Cyclobacteriaceae bacterium | reverse complement strand
ATCGAAGAAGAACTAATTACTATAACTAACTCAAACTAAATGACACCATTTTCTATAGGCGGAATTCAAATGCATGTTTCGGCAAGCCACAGCAATGTACCTGCCATGAAACACAAGATTGATGTAATGATGTCGGTTTATCCGTGGGTGCAAATGATTGTATTCAGCGAACTGAGTCCATTCGGCCCGCTTACATTCAACGCGCAGGAATTTCCCAACATAACGGAGAACGAATTCTGTCAGATCGCCAAACATTATGGCATCTGGTTAATTCCGGGAACCATGTTTCAAAAAAAGGGACAAGCAATTTACAACACAGCTACGGTCATTAACCCTCAGGGTGAGGTAGTCAGCCGATATGATAAGATGTTCCCATTTTATCCTTACGAAGTAGGCGTAACAGGTGGTGATGAGTTTTTGATTTTTGATGTTCCTAACGTTGGCCGCTTTGGTGTTTCGATTTGCTACGACATGTGGTTTCCCGAAACATCCAGAACGCTGGCCGTAAATGGAGTTGAAGTTATTCTTCATCCTACGCTCACAGCAACCATCGATCGGGATATTGAATTGTCGTTGGTACAAGCAACGGCTGCTACCAATCAATGTTTCATTTTTGATATCAATGGCCTGGGTGATGGTGGAACAGGTCGATCCATCATTTGTGGGCCAGACGGAAGAGTATTGCATCAGGCAAGTAATGGCGAAGAGTTGATCCCGATTGAAATTGATATGGAGCGAGTAAGGAGAAGTCGTGAGTTGGGCGTGTTGAGATTAGGACAACCCTTGAAAAGTTTCCGCGAACGGAAAGTCAACTTTGATATTTATCAGCCGGGTGCACAATTGCCCTATCTGCAAACATTAGGGGCGCTGAATAAACCTACCCGCCTCGATAAAATTACGGAAGCGCTGCAAGCCGAAGCACCTGCTGTTATGAAAGCACATAAACACTAAATAGAATTTAGAATTAGAAATAAGAAAAATGAAAACATCTGTAAAACATGTGAAGAAAGAGAAGCCGTTGATTTTGAAACACTATATAAATTGGTTTGAGATACCTGCTTACAACTTCGAGCGTGCCGTGGCCTTTTACAATTCAATCTATTCCATCACCATGGAAACCATGGAACTCAATGGGTATGCAAGTGCCTTCTTTCCCGCTAAGAGCGGAATAGGAGGAGCTGTGGTGCAAGGTGAAGGATGTGTTCCAAGTATGACCGGTCCACTTGTTTATCTCAATGGTGGAAAAGATTTGAGTGTTGTGCTCTCCAAAATTGAAGGAGCTGGCGGACGGATTGTTTTACCAAAAACATTGATCAATGAAGCAGTAGGCTACTTTGCCTTGTTTGTGGATACGGAAGGAAACAGATTGGCGCTGCATTCAAAGTTCTAAAATAGTTGGTGAGTCAGTGGCTGAAAATTTAAATGAATATACCGAGTCATCTCAAAAGTTGAATAAAAATTTGAAATGTCATTCCGGCCTTGAGCCGGAATCTCATTGAGTACTTGAAAGTGAGATCGCGGCTCAAGGGCCGCGATGACAGAAAGACTTTTGAGATGATCTTAAAGATAAAAAAATAATCATGGAAACAGTAAAGAAAGAACTTAGTAAAGCAACTCGAAAACCTGGACACTATTATAATATTGCCCAATTGCGCACAGAACTTTGGACGGAGTTAAAACTAAAAGCGTATAGTTTAACAAAGAAAGGAACCAAACCTGAGCAGGAGGAAGGAAAGGTGCAGATGCTTGCCGCGATGAAAACACTTCGCGAAGTGGAGCAATACTTTGCGTTTCCGGGAAATGATATTTTAGATACACTCAGTGGATTCATCCGCCATGATGAATTTCAAATTTTGAAAAATTCAATCAAGGAAATTCTTCGCTTGTTGGTAAGTGAGGATTTTCGTCAGGATCCGGAGATATTATCATTTTCATCATTACTTAAAAAGAAGGACTACAAAGGACCAGCGGGCACTAAATCAAAGAAGCGATATTTTGAAGTGTTGTTTGTTGATAATCTTTCAACTAATGATGAGCAGCAGATTGCGAAGAAACTATCGGATGTGCGCGATCCCAAAGAGCCATTTATCTATCAATTGGTGTTTGCAAAATCCTTTCAGGATTCCATCATCGCGTTAAAGGCAAATCCAAACATACAGGCTTGTATTGTTCGAAGCGAAATCCCCTTTCGATCTAAGAACACAAAAGGTCTTTTGAAATCTTTTGTATCACATTCGCTGAACGAAAATTATGAGGACTATCCTGAGTATGACTTAGGAATTTTATTGGGTGAAGCCATTAAACAGCTGCGCCCCGAGGTTGATATTTATTATGTAACCGATACAGCGGTTCAAAGTTTGCCGGACAATTCCATGAAGATATTCGAGCGGATCTTC
>JAEUUB010000841.1 GCA_016787745.1 Cyclobacteriaceae bacterium | reverse complement strand
CATCTCTACAAGTGCTAATGATTCTTTTGAGTTTAAGCAGAAGTGGAGCTTAGACAAGGATCAATTGGAAAAGGTGGTGGAACATTACAATGATAAAATTTCGCCATTAAAGTTTTTGATTGTTACTGCCAAACTCCTTACGGGTTTTGATGCTCCTATTTTGCAAACCATGTATCTGGATAAATCACTGAAGGATCATACTTTGCTTCAGGCGATTTGCCGAACGAATAGGCTTTATCCGAATAAGACTTTCGGTCGCATTGTAGACTATTTTGGCATTTTTGATGATGCCGCAGAAGCACTTCAATTTGATGATAACAGTGTTGCAAAAGTTATCACCAACCTGAAGGAACTTTCCGTCCAATTGCCATTGGCCGTTGCAGATTGTTTAGCCCACTTTGAAGGTGTTGATCGAAAGCTGATAGGCTTTGAAGGATTGGAAGCAGCACAGAACAAAATCAATACAGATGAAAAGCGTGATGCCTTCGCTAAAGATTATACATTCCTTTCCAAACTCTGGGAGTCACTTTCACCAGAAAGAATATTGGATACATATCAGGAAGATTATCGATGGCTCACAGGAGTCTATCAATCAACTCGCCCGGCAGTGGATAATGTAGGAAAGTTATTGTGGCATGCACTCGGTGCTCAAACCACAAAACTGATTCACGAAAATATTACTGTTCAGGGTATCCACGATAACCTGGAAGAGTTTGTGCTCGATGCAGATGTGATTGATGACATCTTCAACAATCCCAATGATAAAAAAATAAAGAAACTTGAGAAGGAATTAATCAAGCGGTTCAAAAAATTAGAAGGAGATCCTCGGTTCAAAGCATTAGGAGAAAGACTGGAGGACTTACGCGACAGAGCGGAAAAGGGATTGATTGCCAGTATTGATTTTGTAAAAGAGTTGTGCAAACTGGCTAAGGATGTGGTGCAAGCAGAGAAAGATGCATTATCTCAAGACGAGCTTCATTCTGCAAAAGCAGCCCTGACCGAATTATTTCTAGAATCAAAGACAGAGCAAACACCGGCTGTTGTTGAGCGAATAGTGAACGACATTGATGAGATTGTAAAAGTTGTGCGTTTTCCTGGCTGGCAAAGTACTGCTTCCGGTGAACGGGAAGTTCAAAAATCATTACGCAAAACGCTACTCAAATACCAGCTTCATAAAGATCAGCAGTTGTTTGAGAGGGCTTATGCTTATATAAAGGAGTACTACTGATGGATTACTATGAATCTTTGAGTTACTGGACTGCAGTTGCTGCTAATTCCAAACCTGATAAAACATCTCAAATTTCTGCCACAAAATTGTCTTTGCTACCGGATTATAGTTTCTCATGGTTGGAGCAAAAACTTGCAATAAGCACCACTTTTCGGTACTTATCGCAAAAAAATGCTCACAAGTTTGGCCCCATTTGTCCCCTCTATGGCCCCAATTCTATTGAATGATCTTCATTAAAATTGTTTGGATATAGGTAGCCACAGTACCTAAAAACAGTAATTTTTAATGTGCCACTAATCTGAAATTTTACCCTTTTATTTGGTTATTAATATGAAATTTTACCCAAATAATGCTTATTTAATCTGAAATTATACCCAAATTGTGAAAAAATCGATGAATTAATGGGAAAAATTACCCCTACAAAGGTCCAGGAAATCATCTTTGCTTCTTCTGAAAGGAAGGAGTCAAAGCGAATTACGGCTTTACTGAAAGAAAAACTAATTCGAAAAATTGCAACCCGGATTTACACTTCCAACCTGGAAGAGGAACCAGCAGTTATCATAAAAAGAAATTGGTACAGCATTCTGGCCAACTTGTTTCCGGATGCACTCTTAAGTCATCGAAGTGCGCTGGAATTTAGACCAACATCACAGGGTCATATCTACTTAACGTACTCCTATTCATCAAACGTTCTTTTGCCGGGTTTATCAATACACCTCCTAAAAGGATCTGGACCAATAGAAGGAGATAATCCATTTTTTGAAAATCTTTTTGCATCACAAGAGGCAAGGGCTTTTTTGGAAAATCTTCAAGAGACAAGAAAGAAGGGTGAAGAGTCTAAAAGCTTACCCATTTCAGAAATTGAAGAAAAGCTCGATGCTATAATTAGAGCAAGAGGCGAGAAAGGATTAAATACACTGCGTGATAAGGCCAGGGAGATTTCAACGGG
>JAEUUB010000828.1 GCA_016787745.1 Cyclobacteriaceae bacterium | reverse complement strand
AAGTAAACGAATTTTAGGATAGAATTAAAAGTGTAATAGATTTATGATTAAGGCAAATAATCCGGCACTTAAAAGTTGGTTAGAGGTTCCAGCAGGCTCTGATTTTCCCATTCAGAATTTGCCTTTTGGAATTTTTAAAACGGAATACCTCTCGCCCGTGGCAGGTGTAGCCATTGGCAATTTTGTGTTGGACCTTGTTTACCTTCACGAGCATGGTTTTTTAGATGGGCTCGGTTTGCCATCGGGCATTTTCAATCAAAAATATTTGAATGATTTTATTGGGTTGGGCAAAAAGAAAACCCGCGAAGTGCGCGAACGGATTTCTGAATTGCTTCAGCACGATAACGATGAATTGAAGTTGAATGTAGGCGCCCGCGAGTTAGCCATCATCCCTATGGCAGAAGTAGAAATGTGTATGCCCGTTAACATTCCAAACTATTCTGATTTTTATAGCAGCGTTGAACATGCCACAAATGTAGGATCCATGTTTCGCGATCCGAAAAATGCATTGCTCCCAAACTGGAAGCATTTGCCGGTGGCCTACCACGGTCGTGCTTCTTCTATTGTTGTATCGGGTACACCCATTCACCGGCCAAAAGGACAAACAAAATCACCTGATTCCGATCTCCCCGAATTTGGTCCCTCCCAAAAACTTGACTTCGAGCTGGAGATGGCATTTATTACCTGTAAGGAAAATTCTCTCGGGCAATCCCTCTCAACCAAAGAGGTGGACGATCATATTTTCGGATTTGTGCTTTTCAACGATTGGTCAGCGCGCGACATTCAAACCTGGGAGTATGTTCCGTTGGGGCCTTTTCTAAGCAAAAATTTCGGTTCTACCATTTCGCCCTGGATCGTCACAATGGATGCCTTAGAACCCTTTCGGGTAGCAGGGCCTAAACAAGAACCAGCCGTATTGCCTTATCTTAGATATGAAGGACAGAATAATTTCAACATTGCTCTGGAGGTTCTGGTACAACCCGAAAATGCAGAGGCAAGCGTAGTGTGTCGTTCCAATTATAAATATCTCTATTGGAATGTCAATCAACAACTGGCGCATCATACAGTGAATGGCTGTAATGTTCAGGTGGGTGATTTATATGCTTCGGGAACTATCAGTGGCCCTACACCCGATTCGTTTGGCTCGTTGCTGGAGCTTACCTGGAATGGTCAGCGGCCCTTGCAACTGACCAACGGCCAACAACGAAAATTTATTGAAGATGGCGACACCATTATTCTGCGCGGCTATGCAGCGCGTGATCAGGTACGGATCGGATTTGGCGAGTGT
>JAEUUB010000810.1 GCA_016787745.1 Cyclobacteriaceae bacterium | reverse complement strand
ATGCATTCGGTAGCCCACCAGTAGTTTTACATTTGCTTTTTTACAAGCATCTACCAATTGTTGCCCTTCCTGGGCAGTAAGAGCCATAGGCTTCTCACAAATTACATGCTTTCCCGCGCTGGCCACCCGTATTCCCTGGGGCACATGCAAAGAATTGGGTGTAATGATATAAACCGCATCTATATCCGGATTATTTTTAATCTGATCAAAATTCTCGTAGGTGTAGCAATTTTTTTCAGGAATGTTAAACTTGCGTTGCCAGTCTTTAATCTTGGAAGGTGTACCGCTGATCGCGCCAACCAATTTTGCGCGTTTGCTGGCTTGCATAGCATCTGCCACCCGATTGCCGTAACTACCTAAACCCATAATGGCTACCCGTAAAACAGGAGTTTGATTAAACTCATTTTCTAAGGGTTGGACGTGTCCTTTGTCAGAGACTGGAATCAGAGGCAAAGCAAAAGCGGAGGCGGTTATTTTTTGAAGAAAAACTCTGCGTGAATTGTTACCCATACAATTAGGCTTTAATTTTTAGAAGGTTACCAAAGGTACTAAAAACTTTTGCCTGAATCTTTGACATCAATCTGGTTAGATAGACTATCAAAATGTTTTAAAGTAGCGGAAATAAAAAAAAGAGTTACCAATGTAACTCTTTGATTATCAAGCTCTCCCTCTTGGACTTGAACCACCCCGAACCATCGGGGCTGATTAATCCCGCGGCTGCGGGACTCTAACCAGCTTAGCCAGCACGCCTTCAAACTTTTCTGCCTTTATCATTCGTTCGATAAAAGCTTTGCTTTTTTGTTTTTTGATAAACCGTTCAATCCGAATGGCCTCTTTTTCAGATTCACCGCATTGAAAAGCAGCTTTTAATAGCCAAGGTCTATGTTTTGAGGTAAAAGTGTTAAAATAATCTTGCTCGTTGTGTTCATTCAATCTTCTTGTGTAGTCATTTGAATAACCAACCTAATAAATGTCAGATGAGGAAGAGTAAAGGATGTAGATATAATACATATCAACAAAAAAGGCCCGTCTTTAACGGACCTTTTAGCTCTCCCTCTTGGACTTGAACCAAGGACCCTCTGATTAACAGTCAGATGCTCTAACCAGCTGAGCTAAGGGAGAATATTTCAATCACCTTTTCCTTTCCCCTCTGATTAATCCCGCTTGTGCGGGACTCTAACCAGCTGAGCTAAGGGAGAATGTTCCCAACTGAATTGGGAGTGCAATATTAAGGCATTGAGCCGGAAATATCCAAAATCAATGAAAAAATATCTTAAAACCTAAAAAACCCTTGATCATATCAATCCGTTTACTAACTTTGAATTACAAAGTACTTTTAAAATGGAGAAAAATTCAGATTATCAGAAAGACATCGAGTCGATCCGTCAATTGATGGAGAAGTCCGTAAAGTTTTTATCCCTGAGTGGCCTTTCCGGAATTTTAGCAGGTGTTTATGCGCTAATCGGAGCGGGGATTGCATATTCTATTGTATATCTGCCCCAAACTCCTTTCGACTATCCAAATCAGGCAACTAAAGAGATAGCCATTATCAGTAAACTGGCAACAATCGCATTGATAGTCTTTATCACCTCCATCGTTACCGGGTATGTACTGGCATCGCGTAAAGCAAACAAGCTAGGGGTTAAAGTCTGGAACACAACCAGCAAAAGACTTGTACTAAATTTACTAATACCCCTTCTTACCGGGGGTATATTTCTGGTATTTCTTGCTTTCTACGGGTATTATGCGGTTGTAGCACCTGCGTTTTTAATTTTCTATGGTCTTGCATTAATTCAAGCAAGTCCGAATCTCTATAATGAAATCCGGTATCTGGGTTATATTGAAATTGTTCTTGGAATAATTTCGGCTGCCCTGCCGGGGTATGGATTGATTTTTTGGTCGATTGGATTTGGCGTGCTGCATATCATTTATGGAGCCATGATGTTTAAGAAATACGATCGATGAAGAATCCGTTCGAAAACTTAGACAAGGTGATGGAGCATCGGGTGCGCCTGCAGATTATTTCTGTGCTGGTGGCTAACGATTCTTATGATTTTAATGCGTTGAAAGAGTTGCTGGATGTAACGGATGGCAATTTGGCCACACATTTAAAAGCGCTGGAAAGAGAAAAGTATATTTCGATCAGCAAATCGTTTGTAGACCGTAAACCCAACACCCGCTATAAAGTGACCGAACGGGGACGCACCGCCTTTAAAAAACATCTCGATGCTCTGGAGGAATTAATCAAGCAACAGCGTAAGTAAAAAAATTTAACTATCAACTTTTAAATACAAAGTACTTTCAATAAATCTAAATATAAACACATGGAAACAACTCCCAACCTCTTCGAACGATTCAATCAATGGATAACGGAATCCATTATGGTAAAACTATTTTCTATCGGTTTCTTAATTCTCATCTTACTCATTCCGGCTTCGTGGATTGAAAGCTTGATTCAGGAGCGGCAAGGACGTGCGCAGGAGGTGATTAACGAAGTCTCCGAAAAATGGTCGGGCGACCAAACATTATCGGGTCCGGTGATCATGATTCCCTTCACCAAAATTGAAACGATAAAACGCTGGAATGACGGAAAACAAATTGAAGAGTTGAAGGAGACCGTTCACAAGGCTTATTTTTTACCAGAGACTTATAACGTGAAGAGTATAGTAAAACCCGAAGTGCTACACCGTGGTATTTTTGATGTAGCTGTATATGAAAGTGACATTTCCATGAATGCTACGTTTACTTCGCCCGATTTTTCAACGTGGAATATTCCTGATGAGCACGTGCATTGGAAAGAAGCTATGCTAATTAATGGAATTACTGACCTGCGGGGAATTAGTGAAAATCCTGTAATCCAAAATGGAAGTAAAAAATTATTGTCTGAACCAGCGAGTGATATTGGGCTAAACATCAGTCAACAACCTTATGTGTCAAAAGAATACGATGGTGAAATGGCTGCTCGTCCTCGTACAAATCTTGTAAGTGGAATTGTAACTCCACTCGGCTGGACTTCGCGTGCTGATATTATTCCAGACTATGCTATTACATTAAGTTTAAAAGGCAGTGAAAGTCTTTACTTTGTGCCAACAGGGAAATCTACGGAAGTGTCATCGACAGGGGCGTGGCCTTCACCAAGTTTTGAAGGCAAGTTGTTACCATCCGATCGCGCGGTTAATGAAGAGGGCTTTTCAGCAACCTGGAAAGTGCTTTCTTTTAATCGTCCGTTCTCGCAAAAGTGGATTAATCAAGAACAATCTTTGAGTGGATCAGAGTTTGGCTTGCGGCTTTTAATTCCTGCCGATCAATATCAAAAGAGTATTCGCACCGCGAAGTATGGTGTACTCGTCATTATTTTGGCCTTTACCGCTTTATTCCTTGTAGAGATAACAACCAAGCTTCGAATTCATCCCTTCCAATATATTTTGATCGGTGCGGCATTGATTATTTATTACACTCTTTTACTCTCGTTGTCCGAACAACTGGGATACAACACGGCTTATGCCATTTCCTCCATCGCTACTGTTTTACTGGTTAGTTTGTATGCTACCAGTTTTTTGAAACACAAACCAATCATTCTATTATTTACTTCGTTAATGAGTGGCTTTTATGTTTTTATCTATGTCATTATTCAAGCCGAGGATTTCTCTTTGCTGATAGGCAGCGTAGGTTTGTTTTTTATCATTGGATTTTTAATGTACTTCTCTAGAAATATTAAATGGTATGGAGAAGTAGAATCTTAAATTATTGATAAGTTGATGTGT
>JAEUUB010000584.1 GCA_016787745.1 Cyclobacteriaceae bacterium | reverse complement strand
TCTTTCCATTCAATTACTCCGTTTGATTGCGTGCGACCTCTCGAATTTTTTCTTGCTGCTATCGCTTTGGCTCTCTCAAGTTCGCGCATCATAAAACCTTTTTCATACTCCGGCCCAGAAGCATTTTCCGGGGTTCGGATGGCTCGGTGAAGTAGTGCGAATTGTTCCGGTCCATTAAAGTCTTCTGAAACATATTTTAATGTTGCCTTGGTGTGTGGCTGATGGCTGACCCACCAAAGCGTTGCGCAAAAAGAAAATACCAGTATTGAGATATGCCGCAGTTTCATGGATGTTAATGGATGGCCTTCAGGTTTATCACTTTTTTGTAGTGGGCTGGATCTTCATTCTCTTTTGGCATTCGCGGGTAATCAAGAACTTCCAGTGAATAATTATCCAACCATTTTACGTAGCCGGGCATAAAGCTACCCTCATAAAGTATGGTTTGAGATTCAATTTCGATAACAACAAATTTTAAAATTCCTGCTGCCGGAGTCTCGGGGGCCTGTTGTACGTATAATGAATTAGTAGCTGACGGACTGGGGTAGGAATTAAACTTGCCTAATTTATCGGCAGCGATTTGCCCAATCGTTTTTGAATTTGGCTCGGGGGTAAGAGCGGACTTACAACTAAAAATAAAAACCAAGGCTCCCGCGAGCAGGCTTACCACTGAAATCTTTCTCCACTGGGCAAGCATCAGGTTTTTTGCTTTTTCTTTTTTGCTGCCGGAAATAAAATATTATTAAGAATAAGGCGAAAGCCTGGGGAATTTGGATGTAAATTAAGGTCAGTCGGTTCTTCACCTACCGTATGCTGATAATCTTCGGGATCGTGCCCTCCGTAATATGTCCAAAATCCCTTACCAAAGACTCCGTGTAAGTATTTAGCCTCTTTTATTTCGGCTGTTTCACCCATGATCACCACATCGGGTTTAATCAATTTTTTTTTGAAACCGGTTGTCTGTCCATAAAATCCTTTAACCACCCGCGTATGATTTTGAGTAAGCATTGTT
>JAEUUB010000797.1 GCA_016787745.1 Cyclobacteriaceae bacterium | reverse complement strand
GTACGGGTCGAGTGAGTTAAGCATGGCATCAATGCCAGTACGTATCGCTTTGTTTGGGTTTATCTCATCTACATATAGTGCATTCACTTCTTTAAAGAGCGAGGCGAATATGTCAAGGTTTTTAGCTATTTCGAAGTAGCGTTCTGCCGGTGGGGTAAACGAGATCAGTACGCCACCGCCTGCCAAAAGAAATATTCCGATAATTACCTTTTTCCGCATGCTAGATTTGTTTGAGTAAAAATACATAAACGTGTAAAAACATTTAAAGATTCTTCTGCATTCCTCTTTTTTGATTTTCAGCTCTTATATCGGTGCAGAAATGAACAGGCTGTCTTTATCGCCAGGTTTTTCTTAAAAATCGGAGCCAGTTACCGCTCATTATATTTTCAATGTCTGTGGAATTGTACCCGCGCTTCGAAAGCAGACCTTCAATTTTTTGTAGATCGGCAATGGTCTCGATATCTGAAGGGCACTGCTCTTTGCCAAAAGCTCCATCTAAATCAGAGCCAATGCCAATGTGGAGGCTATTTCCTGCCAATTGGCAGATGTGATCGTAATTATCCAGCAGTCGTTCGAGATTGCAATTCATGCTTGCGGGAGTGGACTTGCCGCGCACCCAGTTGGGCACTAACATCCACGCGTCCAAAACTCCCCCAATTACGGCCCCACGTCTTATAAGTTCTTTTATCTGATCATCGCTAAACTGACGATTATGGTTTACCAACTCCCGGCAATTATTGTGGCTAGCCCAAACCGAACCCTTGAAATTATCCATTGCCTCCCAAAAACTGTCATCGCATAAATGTGTGGCATCTAAAATAATGTTGAGTTGCTCCATTTTTTTTAACAACTCTTTGCCTTTGGGTCCCAGGCCTCCGGTGGCATCTGTGCCTTGAGCATACCGGCCGGGGCCATAGTGTGCGGGTCCAACGGCCCGTAGGCCATATTGATAAGCCGTTTCCAGATGGCCAAGGGTAACCAACGAATCTGCACCCTCCAAACTTAAAATATAACCGATTGCTTTTTTGTTGTCTTGCCAGTCCTGGAGATGGTTCTCTAAAGACCTCAGATCAATGATTGATTTTAATTCGCCTGCTTGCTCCATTTCCAAATACCAGGCTCTTTGTGCTTGCGTATGCGCCCATGCTTGTTCAGGTGAATTCCAACCAGGCAATGGGTTATCGGGTGAAACATAACGGGCAATTTGTGTGGCCACCACCACCCCGATATTTCCTTTGCGCAGTTCTTCAAAATTAACAACTCCTTTGCCGCGGTCGGGTTTATCGGTTAATGACTTCTCTCTTTCGCGGATTTGAATAATAGGCTTGCGCAGATCGCGATTCCATTCC
>JAEUUB010000795.1 GCA_016787745.1 Cyclobacteriaceae bacterium | reverse complement strand
TCTTCAACTCCCTGCTTCCGAATTAACACCCGGCATTCATTTCGATAAAGAAAAAGAAATCTTTCAAATAGAAGGAAGGTCGGTGGCCGATGACCCGGAACCCGTATTTAAACAGGCCCGGGAATGGCTGGAAGCATATTGTCAATCCCCCAATAGCACCACCGTGTTATCCCTGAAACTTGAGTATTATAATCCGGCCACGGCCCGCTTACTTCTGGATCTTTTTAAAATACTTGAAACCATCAATGGGGCTAAAATTGTTTGGCAATTTCTAGAAGATGATGAAGACATGGAGGAGTCAGGACAAGAACTTGCAGAACTCGTTACCATTCCATTTGACTTTCAAGCGTATTAAAATAAATTGTTTTTGGTTTTTCATCCAGATTTTAACAGTCCATGAGTGAAGAAATTCTAAAAGCATTAACACAACTCTTAGCCATTGTTACAAAACAGGATGGGGGTGTTTCTAAAACTGAGCGACAGTTTGTTATTGATTTCTTTCAGCAGGAACTTGAAAAATCAGCGGTAGCCGAATATTTACAACTCTACGATTCCATTTCAGGGTATAACTTGCAACCTGAAGAACACGAAGACGACCAGAGTAACAAACTCACCTCCGTAAAAGATTCCCTTAAAACACTGGCCATCTGTAAAAAGATAAACAAAACGCTAACGCAAAAGCAGAAGGTAGTTGTATTGATTAAGATACTGGAATTAGTAGGCTCCGATAAAAACTTTACCGCCCAGCGAATGGAGATTGTGAATACGGTATCTACCGTATTCAACATCGAACAAGGCGAATATAAAGTAATTGAAAGTTTTGTTTTAGCCGATCAGATCAGCCAACTGAATTTTTCAGACATCCTTGTTGCCAATGAAACTCCTGAAACCAAGACAAAGCTGCAAAAACATCTTCACGCCCATGTAGAAGGTCATTTGGTTTTTATGCAGGTGAGCACCGTGGGCATGTACTTTGTAAAATACCTGGGCGAGGGTGCCAACAACCTCAATGGATTTATCATGAAACCCCATCGGGTTTATCTGTTCTCCCACGGCAGCACCATTAAAACTCCGGATGGAGGGGCGCTTTATTACAGCGACCTGATCGCTGATTTTAATGAAGAGATTCAAACAACGAAGCTTTCTTTCATTGCTACTATTGACGAATTCAAATTTGCTAATGGCACCGTAGGAATTCGAGACGTTAAAATTGCGGAAGGACCTGGAAAATTAATTGGCATCATGGGTTCGAGTGGGGCGGGCAAGACCACCTTACTCAACATTATGGCTGGTTTGGAAAAACCCGGAAAAGGAAAAGTGAAAATAAATGGGTTTGATATCCACAAAGATAAAGAGAGCCTGGATGGAGTTATCGGGTATGTTTCGCAAGATGACTTGCTGATTGAAGAACTTTCGGTTTATCAAAATCTGTATTATAATGCCAAACTCTGCTTATCTCATTTGAACGAAATTGAGATTGATTTTCGTGTATTAAAAGTATTGGAAGATCTTGGTCTCGACCAAAGAAAAGATTTAAAAGTGGGTAGCGTACTGGATAAAACCATAAGTGGAGGGCAACGGAAGCGTCTGAACATTGCCCTGGAACTTATCCGGCAGCCGGCAGTTCTCTTTCTTGACGAACCTACCTCGGGGTTATCTTCACGCGATTCGGAAAATGTTATAGACTTATTGAAGGAACTTTCACTGAAAGGCAAACTCATTTTTGTTGTCATTCATCAACCTTCCTCTGATATCTATAAGATGTTTGACAAGATGATCTTAATGGATACTGGAGGATATCTTACTTTTTATGGAAACCCCGTAGCGGCAGTAACTTACTTTAAAAAAGCAACCAATCAGGTAGACAGCAACCGTGGGCAATGTGAAGTGTGCGGCAATGTTAACCCCGAACAAATTTTTAACATCATTGAAGCTAAAGTGGTGGATGAGTACGGGCAACCCACGGCCAAGCGGAAAATAACGCCAGTTCAATGGCACGAAATGTATCGAAGCCATTTTACACCGAGCCGTATCGAAGATGAAAAGGAAGTGCCTCCTAAAAGTTTACACATTCCCTCGCGGCTCATACAGACTTTCATTTTTATATCGCGAGATTTTCTGGCAAAGATCAGCAATAAACCCTATTTGCTAATCAATATGCTTGAAGCACCTGTGTTGGCTTTGCTTCTGGCTTTTATCATTCGGTATAAAAGTGCCCCCGATGGCAGCAAATATATTTTCCGGTACAATGAAAATTTTCCTGCCTTTCTTTTGATGGCCATTATTGTTGCCTTGTTTATGGGGCTTACGGTAAGCGCTGAGGAGATAATCCGGGACCGGAGAATTCTAAAACGAGAATCCTTTCTTAACTTAAGCTGGAACAGTTATCTGCTCTCTAAACTTAGTATTCTCTTTTTACTATCCGCCATCCAGACTTTTACTTTCATTGTCATCGGTAACCTTATTTTAGAAATCCACGGAATGACCTGGGCATTTTGGTTTATTCTTTTTACGGTTTCCTGCTTTGCCAACGTAATCGGGCTTAATATTTCTTCGGCTTTCAATTCTGCTGTAACTGTCTATGTTTTGATTCCGCTCCTGCTGATCCCGCAAATGATTTTGAGTGGGGTACTTTTCGATTTTGACAAATTGAATGATCTCTTAAGCACGAAGGGAAAGGTGCCGATTGTGGCAGATTTAATGACTTCCCGTTGGGCATATGAAGCGATGGCCGTACATCAATTTAAGAGCAATGAATTTCAAAAACCTTACTTCGATTATGAGCAAAAGGAAGCGGATGCTGATTTTAAATCCGCCTATCTTGCGGACGAGTTAAAAAAGAAGAATCAATTCCTGCTCAATAACCTGAGCCCACCGAATGATTCCATTCAAAAACTAGTTCAGATTAGCAAACAGATTCTTTACAAGGAATTAAAAAATGAAAAATTTACTGAGGGATTGTCATCCCTTGATTTAAAGAAGGTGTTTACAGAAGGTGGATATACCACTGAAATCGGAAATGAACTGGATCATTATCTGGATGCCTACAAAAAATACTATCAACAAACGTATAACACCAATTCGGAAATGGTTGAAAAGAAGATGGCTTTTTATGAAGCGAACGGTATTGACATTCAGCAGGAGAAAAACGAATACTTCAATGAAAGTCTGGCCGATCTGGTTCGAAACATCAATACCAAAGAGCGAATTATCGAATATAAAGGCGAACTAATTCAAGCCATTAACCCTGTCTTTCAATCCCCAAAACCCCATCACCTGGCGGACTATCGGGCACCCTTTTTTATTGCCGAAAAAAACTTATTGGGCATCACCGTAAGTACCTACTTTTTTAATTTGCTGGTGATTTGGTCCCTTAGTTTTCTATTTTACATAACCCTGTACTTTGAATGGTTGCGCAAGTTTGTGGGCCTTTTCAGTAATTTCAGCCTCTCCCTCAAGAAATAAGGTTTCAATCACCATTTGGTTGAGAATACCGAATTCTTATTTTTGTATATACTCAAAAATACTACGTATGAGATTTATTGCACTAGGGGTTTTGGCTGCCCTGCTCGTAAGCTGTAGTTCAGGCAAGAAGCCGGATGAGCAAGCTTTTCAGCAAAGTCTGGATTCGGCAACATCTGAAACCGAAGGAGTTGATGAACAAGTGATCAATGCCATTCTGGAGCAAATTCCAAGTCCACTGGAAATTTCCGTTTTGTTGAAAGAGTCTGGATCCAAGTACAATGCGGCCATGCTGAATTCATCCAGCAATTTGCCCAAGTACAATAGCAATTACAAAAAAGCGCTAAATCTGGGTATTTATGGTACCGATTTAGGATATACCAACATCTTTGGAAAGAATCAAGACGGCATTAAATATATCAGTTCTATAAAATCTTTGGCCGATGAACTGAATATAGGACAGTTCTTTGATGTAGAAACCATTGGCCGGCTTGCTACCAATAGCAAAAATCTTGATTCGTTGTTGTTGATAACAACCATGAATTTCAATCATATCAATCATTATCTACAATCGCAAAGTCGCGATAACTTAAGTGTGCTCTTACTGACAGGCGGTTGGTTAGAAGCCATGCAGATCACCTGCCAAACAGCCGCTGTAAATCCAGGCAATAAAGAACTTCAGGAAAAAATTGGGGAGCAAAAAATTATCCTCGAACAAATTCTTTTGCTTTTCTCCTTCTATCAGTCCGATACCAACATGGCCGGCTTGTTGGCAGACCTGGAGCAATTGAAAGCAGCCTTTGATAAAATCAATATCAACTACACGTATAAAGAATCAACCATGGAAATTGTTAATGGTGTTGCCGTGATTAAAGACAACAGCACTACCACCATTGATATTACTGCTCAAAATATTGAGGAGATAAAAAATATTACTAATTCCATACGCACTAAAATAATCAGCTAAAATCCACTTCCGATACCAATATGAAAACTTTATTATCCCTATTGTTACTGGTCAGTTCTCTTGCAATTAGTGCCAACGAACAAGCCGAGTCTCAATGCAATGCCGACAATCTGGCCAACGCCTGTATACCTAAATTGGCTTCGGGATTTAATTTTCTAAAAAGCTATAAAGTCGATGGCGAGGCCAAAGATAAAGTGGAATACAGCTATGTCTTTACTAAAGGAACGCAATACATGATTAACGTATGCTCCAATGGATCGTCTACAGACGGTATTGTAGTAAGCATTTTTGATAAGGAAAGAAACAAAGTGGCCACAAGTAAAATCAACGGGCAATTTATTACCGCTATTGCGTATCCGTGTAATGCAACCGGAATTTACTATATCCAATATACTTTTGATGAACCGTCAGCGCATTGCGGAGGAAGTGCGTTGGGCTTTAAGCGTTAGAAAAAATTAGTGCACTATAAC
>JAEUUB010000575.1 GCA_016787745.1 Cyclobacteriaceae bacterium | reverse complement strand
CGACTGGGCTCACAATTCTTTAAGCGCCCAAATCGGTATCGGGTTAGGGCGTAGGATAAGAATAATTTTTTTTGCGCCCGGGTGATGGCCACATAAAAAAGCCTGCGTTCCTCTTCCAGTTCCGATCGACTGCTCAACATTAACTGTGACGGAAAGAGATCCTCCTCCATGCCCACGATATACACATTCTTGTATTCAAGTCCTTTGGCCATGTGTATGGTCATTAGCGTTACCTTGTCAGGATCCTGATCCTTGTCTTCATCCTGACCGGTGAGGAGGGATACTTCCTGCAAGAAGGCGCCAAGACTTTTATCTTCTTTTTCAGGATCGTCCACATACTCTTTAATGGCATTAAGCAACTCCTGAACGTTTTCGTACCGGCTCAGTCCTTCTACCGTTTTGTCTTCATAGAGTTCTTTTAACAACCCCGAGGACTTGGCGATTTCGGCTGCCGCTTCGTAGGCATCTTTGTTTTGAATCTCAATACCGAAGCGTTTTATTTTTGTTACGAAGTCATCAATCCGGCCTACGGCCGAACCGCCCAGAAAAGCCGATGCGTTTTGGAGCACATCCCAAATAGACATGGTGTGATCATTGGCGGCAACAATTATTTTGTCAATCGTTGTATCCCCTATGCCACGCTTGGGCAGATTAATAATTCTCCGGAAGGAGGCTTCGTCTTGCTGGTTCAGGGAATATCTCAAGTAGGCGAGTGTATCTTTTATTTCTTTGCGCTGATAGAAGGAGAGGCCGCCCACCACTTTATACTTGATATTCATGCGCCTGAGAGCTTCTTCAATGGCGCGCGACTGGCTGTTGGTACGATATAAGACAACAAAATCGCTGAACTTATATTGGTACTGCATTTTCTCCTCGAAGATGGAAGTGGCCACCAACTTGCCTTCCTCGTTATCAGAAACGGCTTTGATTAATTCAATCAGATTTCCTTCTTCGTTGCTCGTCCAGACTTTTTTAGGAAGTTGAGCTTTGTTTTTTGCGATAACGGAGTTGGCGGCCTCAACAATGGTCTGGGTGGAACGATAATTCTGCTCGAGTTTAATGATACGCAGATCGGGATAATCCTTTTCAAAGTTCAGAATGTTGGAAATATCAGCTCCCCGAAAGGCATAAATACTTTGTGCATCGTCCCCAACAACGCAAATATTTTCCTTCACAGAGGCTAGTTTTCGAATGATAAAATACTGGCACAGGTTGGTATCCTGAAACTCGTCTACCAATACATATTGAAACCGGTGTTGATATTTATTCAATACGGCCAGATGCTCTCTAAAAAGTTTATCGGTGTTAAAAAGTAAGTCGTCAAAATCCATGGCGCCCGATTTAAAACAGCGGAGGGCGTAGGCTTTAAAAATATTTCCGATTTCGGGCCGCATATTGGCCGTGTCATCCGCGGTTAATATAGGATGGCTGATGTACTCCTGCCAGGAGATGAGTTTATTCTTGGCAGAAGAGATACGGTTGTACACGGTGTTTACCTTGTACTGGGTGTCATCCAAACCCATTTCTTTGATAACGCTCCTCAGCAAAGATTTGGAGTCATCCGTATCGTAAATCGTGAAGTTGTTAGGATATCCCAGATGGTGAGCTTCGGCCCTCAAAATTCTGGCGAATACAGAGTGGAAAGTTCCCATCCATAAATTACGCGCATCCCCACCAACCATTTTCTCAATCCGGTCGCGCATTTCTTTGGCGGCCTTATTGGTAAAGGTGAGCGCCATGATGTTGAACGGATCAACTTGCTTGCTTTGGATCAGGTGTGCAATGCGAAGGGTAAGCACCCGGGTCTTTCCTGAACCAGCCCCCGCAATGATCATGCAAGCCCCCTCGGTATTAAGTACGCCTTCTCGCTGCGGTTCGTTCAGGCCTTGTAAGTATTCACTCATAAATAATCCGCAATATAGCCAGTAGGCTTGTTTGATGGAAGTATTTTGCCGTGAGAGCGATCGTGATTTTATGCAGAAGCCATCTCAAAAATAGAGTATGTCAGGTTGAGCTTGTCGAAACCTCTTTTCTAATACAAATAGCCTTCGACCGGCTGAGGCTGACAGCACTAATTATTTTTGAGACGGCTTCTGGTTAAACAACTCATTTGTAAAGTAAGGTCAATACGGTTGATAAAGATGGAGTTATGAATTATCAGGCGACTTTCAAATAAAAACTTTATTCTTGAGTTGTCATTTTTTAAAAAATCGCAGCTATTTTTAAAAAACATCTGCAGTGAATTATCCTTCGTTACTCAATTTTTCAGATGACGGCCTTACCGTAACGGCAGCGGAACCCTGGATTAAAGAAAAAGTTTCAGTTATTCAGCAGTACCTTCATTCTTTTGTAGCCACGCTTACCGGAAAGGTAGATGAGATCGTATTTATTGATTTTTTTGCCGGCAACGGGGTTTACTCATTAGGGGCCCGAAAGGAACTTTTTCCAGCATCAGCCCTGATGTCTCTCTCTCTTGACCTCCCCATTACCAAGTACATTTTTTGCGAGTCAAAGGCGGAACAGTTACAAACCCTTAAAGTTCGTGTCAATAAGTATTACCGCAAGAAAAATGTTTTGTTACTCGAGGGCAAGCCCGACATGCTTATCTCCAAACTTCAACATTATGTTCCACGCAGCAAGGGTGCCTTTAAAGTGGCAGTGTTTTGCTTATGCGACTCTTTCTCCTTTGATCTTCATTTCGACACCATTGCGCAATTGGCACCACAAGGCTATAATTTTTTGATCCCGTTTACATTTGCCTTGAACGACCGACTTAACCATAGATTTTTCTTGAAAGAAAATAGAGATAAGCTAAGGAATTTTTTGAACGGCCCGGAAGATCTTGGCAGGTTAGAGAACGAAGCGGAAAATAACTATCAGTTTTATAAACGACTCGTTCAGATTTACCAGAGCAACATGTTGGCGCTTGGGTACAACCTCTCGCTTTCCACCCACCGAGCCGATTCGGGCTTAATGGAATTGTCCGCCTACCAGATCGGCTTCTTTTCAAAACAGGTTTCAACCAAGGTTATTCAGCAGGATGTGCAAGCTACCCGCCATACCCAGTTCGAATTATTTCAATAAACCATGATGCCTGAATTTCTGCAGACCGCAAAAAAGGAATCCTGGAAGAGTTGGTGGTTTCGGAAGCTCATGAATTGGTACCCGATGTATTTTGGAACCGGAGGCAAAATTCTATTTTGGTCGGCCGACTCAACCGAAGTACACTTGCGTTTGCGATTGAACATCTGGTCGTATAATTATGTGGGTACAATTTTTGGCGGCAGCATGTTTTCGGCTGCGGATCCGTTTTATATGGTGATGCTGCTTAAAGTATTAGGAAAGGAGTATGTAGTTTGGGACAAGACGGCAAACATCCGATTTAAAAAACCGGCCAGAAAAACCTTATACACCTCGCTTAAGATAACCCCCGAAAGCCTGGATGACATTAAAAGACGGGTGGCTGCCCATGGGCATACTACCTATGATTTTAGCATTCAATGGCTCGACAGTAAAGGTATTGTGCATGCAGAAATCGAAAGACATTGTTACATTGCCAGCAAAGAATTTTATCTAAAAAGAAAAGGGCTTAGTCAAAGCCCGAAATTG
>JAEUUB010000752.1 GCA_016787745.1 Cyclobacteriaceae bacterium | reverse complement strand
GTTACATTGGAAACCACCCAACTGCTTATATCCTGATTAAAGGCCATTGCCCCTGCAAACATAAGACTCATGCTGGTGACATTGCTTACATTCCAACTTCCAATATTTTGATTGAAGGCCGTGGCAAGAAAGAACAACTCTGTCATGTCCCCTACATTCCCCACATTCCACAGGGTAAGAGGTTGATTAAAGGACGATGCCTCCCGAAAAGTACCTGCCAGGTCAGTAATCGTGCTCACATCCCAATGGTTGATGTTGTCGTTAAAGGCTGTTGATTCATAAAACATTTGTGATAAACTCGTTACTCCAGAGAGATCGGGAGCATCAATGGCATTTACTCTTAGGTTTACACAGCCACTAAAAGCCGCTGCCATGGAAGTCCATGAAATGTTCCCCCACTGCTCTACAGTAAGTATTTTACGACTATCTCCATCCGGGCGAAAGCTAGCCGCATTAAAATAGATTCGTGGAAACTGGCCACTTATCTCAACTCGGTAAGTACCTGTTGAAGGAAAATCAATGGTTACATTGCCTAATACATTTGAGAGGGTACCCGTATTGGTTGGATTACCGACTTCCGTCCAAATAATATCATAATTGTAGCCACCACCGGTTGTTGGAATTGTTATCTGAGTGGCACTTGAACTACCAGGGTTATCTGTCTTCCAGGTAGTGATAAAGCTTTGCGCGTAAGCCGAAGAAGATAATATCAATAGAAATAGTATACGAATGAGTCTATGGGAACTTATTATCACAATCAAAGAGGTTTATTCAGGTACATACGATTTAATCCTTATTGTAACCAAATAAAAATCGGGCTTTTGAGTTAATAATCCTCAAATTCCAATAGCTAAACCAGATTAATTTATATCAGTGGTAATCAAGGTTGGGTACCCTAATCTTTTATATAGTATCCCTCATTATTTTTCCTTGCGTAAATGGCAAACATAAAGAATGCACTACTTCCCCTTCCACCCGGGGCCGCGTACTACTCTTCCGGGTTTAGCCCCTGTGTGTTCGCCATCCGCCAATACGTGCTCCCCATTTACAAATACATGCACCATGCCGGTGCTGTATTGATGTGGATTTTCAAATGTGGCATGATCCTGAATTTTAGCCGGGTCGAAAATGGCGAGGTCGGCATAATAACCAAGGTGTAACAAGCCACGCTTTTTAATTTTCAAATTGATGGCCGGCAGTGATGTTAATTTG
>JAEUUB010000745.1 GCA_016787745.1 Cyclobacteriaceae bacterium | reverse complement strand
ACAAAGGCACTCAGGTTCTCTACACCGGCTTCCGTGACCAACGCCACATCTTCAATGCGTATGTATAATCTTTCTTCGTGAATCCAGATCATGGGGTCAATGGTAAAAACCATGCCCGGCCGCAGCTTGACACCGTGCACTTGCCCCACATCGTGCACTGCCATACCCACCGGGTGTTGAAAATGCCCTCGAAACTTTATTCCTTCTTCTACTGCCTTTAGGTGGGCTGGCTTTGCAAATTTCTTTCCCACCAGATACTGTTTCATATCAGCTGACGCTTTGTCAAGTACCTCATTGGAAGTTACTCCGGGCTTTATGTATTTGAAAAGTGCATCGCGATAAGCTATGATGAAATTGTAAAGTTCCTTTTGCACGCTGTCGAATTTTCCATTCACGGGCCAAATGCGTGTAACATCGCTGGTATAATATTTATAGTCGGGGGCATAGTCCATGAGCACCAGGTCACCGCTAACCAACTTGTCTGTTTTATGAAAATAGTGGCCCATATAGGCATTTGTTCCCCCGCCTATTATGGCGGGATAGGCATCCCCTCGCGCACCTTGCATATAAAATACATATTTTGCAGCCGCATCTAATTGGTATTCATAAACTCCCGGTGAGGTAGATTTCATCGCCTCGATGATGCCCAGACCCGCTATTTGGGTTGCCTTGCGAATTACTTCTATTTCTTTTTGACTTTTGATCAGGCGCATGGAATCCAGTATGGGCGAAAGATCACGGATCTCAAATTGAGGAACACGCTCTTTTAGTTTGTTAACAAATAAGGCTTCGCGTGTTGGCTGTCCATCCCAGGGATCAGCTGAAGTTCGCGCCTGACTATACAGCAATTCGTCCCGGCTGTCATTACCCATTTCTGCCGGGCTAAGAGGTGTGTATAGCAAAGGTGCCGGAGGCCGGATTAATCCGGTACCTATTAAATCAGCAGATAAAAATTCAACACCCTTTACCTGATCGACACCTGTCAGTTGCTTTACCAATTCAACATCTTCGGCAGATAGTACTTTCCCTTGGCCACGTTCAACACCTTCATCGCGATGAGGCAGGTATAAGGTCGTTCGCTTATTTTTTCCGTTAAGCAGCAAATAAGCATGGGCAGATTCCAGCCCCGTCAGGTAATAGAAGGTATTGGATTGCCTGAACACACTGAACCCCGGAATGCCCTTCGA
>JAEUUB010000567.1 GCA_016787745.1 Cyclobacteriaceae bacterium | reverse complement strand
AAGGGAAGCCGCCATATCTTTCGGATTCTTTAGCATGCTTTGCAATTCCTGCAAAACACTTAACGAGTGATTCAAATATTCAAACGCACCTTCACCGGTAACGGCTTCAATTCTGCGAACACCTGCAGCCACCGAACTTTCCGTTACAATTTTTAATAAACCAATGTTTCCCGTTGCGGATGTATGAGTACCTCCACAAAGCTCCACCGAAAACTTTGGATCGAATGTTATTACCCGCACAAAGTCACCGTATTTTTCACCAAACAAAGCCATAGCTCCTAAACTCTTAGCTTGCTCTATGGGCACATTTCGCTTTTCATCCAACCGAATATTTTCACGAATCTTCTCATTGACAATCGTTTCCACTTTTGCAATTTCCATCTGAGTCATGGCTGCAAAGTGAGAGAAGTCAAATCGTAAAATCTTTTCATTTACTAATGAGCCCTTTTGTTCCACATGCTTGCCCAATACCTGACGGAGTGCAGCGTGTAACAAATGGGTTGCTGAGTGATTGCCTGTGGTGCGGATGCGTTTGTTTTTATCAACCTCGGCATGAAACACTCCACCAATACTTTCAGGAAGTTTTTCGGTGTAGTGAACAATCAATTCACTTTCTTTTTTTGTATCGGTAATAAAAATTTTCTCGTTGGCATTTTCGATGAAGCCGGTATCCCCTACCTGGCCACCGCTCTCTGCATAGAAGGGCGTTTTATCAAATACGAGTTGAAAAAGCTCCTTATTTTTTTGTTTGATCTTGCGATACTTGATTACATTAATTTCTGACTCCAATTGCTCATATCCAATAAATTCAGGCTTTACATCAGTTCCTACCAAAACCCAGTCTCCGGTTTCTTTGGCTGCATCCACTTTAGAACGGGCCTTTTGCTTAGCCATCTCTTCATGAAAGCCTTTTTCATCAACACTAAAACCACGCTCGCGTGCGATTAATGAAGTCAAATCAAAAGGAAAACCAAACGTGTCGAAAAGCTCAAAAGCTTCGGCACCGGATATTGTCTTTTGAAAATTCTCAATTCGCTTAAGACCTTTTTCCAACGTCCTCAAAAAAGAAATCTCTTCTTCCTGAACCACGCGCGTTACATAATCTTGTTGCTGATTCAATTCCGGGAATACATCCCGTAATTGATTGGCCAGCAAGAAGACAAGCCGGTGAATAAAGGGTTCCTTGAAATTTAGATACGAGAAGCCGTAGCGAACGGCTCTTCTTAAAATTCTCCGAATCACATATCCGGCTCCGGTATTGCTTGGCAACTGACCATCTGCAATAGCAAATGCCACGGCACGAATATGATCGGCCATCACGCGAATGGCTACATCGGTCTTTACATCATCGCCATACTTAACATTAGCGTGGATGGCAATAAACTCGATGAGCGGACTGAATACGTCCGTATCATAATTGGATGTT
>JAEUUB010000709.1 GCA_016787745.1 Cyclobacteriaceae bacterium | reverse complement strand
CTTTTGAATGAGTTGGGAAGTTGGCAAATCGCAGTTGACTTTTCTTTTTATTTCCGTAGCCATCGCCTGGATAAAATTGATTCTTTTGCAAGTGTTTGATGACCCTGTCTGTGTGTGCGCCTGTTTCGGCAACAAGTACTGTCTGTGAACGTAACTCAGGCTCCTCAACAAAGGGTTTAATCAACGAATGATTTGAAAGCGCCTGATAAAGTATGGCCGCCTTGTATTCAGTTTCTTTGCGAATAGTTTGAATGCCCCTTCGCAATAAATCCTGAACTACTTTTCCGAGTAAGTAAATGGCCAAGACATTGGGCGTTTCGGGGGTTTGATTTTTTGCGGCATTTGCCTTTAGCGTTGGCAAATTATGATAGGTTCCAATAGAAATGCCCTTGCTTAAAAGCTGTTCGGCTTTGACTATACACTTATTGTTCACTACCCAAACCCCTAACCCCGCGGGCAGGCCAAACCCCTTTTGAACTGAAAAGAAAACCGAATCGATTTTTGAGTAGTCGAATTGTGGATAGGGGAGTGATGAAACGGCATCAACAATGATAAGCGAATCTGGAAATTTGGACCTGAAGTCGTTGATGAATGATATAGGCAAGGCAACCCCGGTACTGGTTTCATTGTGGGTTAACGCGATCAATTCAACATCCGGATTAATATCTATACCCGACTCAAAACCTTTTCCATCAGCCACTTCAATTTTAAGGGGATTTTTCCCGATCTGTGCTGCTATTTCAAAGTATCGTTTTGAGAAGGCGCCATTAACGAAATGTAAGGATTTATCAGCGACCAGATTTTGAAGGGAACGTTCCCAGATTTCCGTTGCTGAACCCGTAAAGAAAATATGAAAGTCAGCGGGTATACCCAGCAATTCTTTAAGGCCCGAAGTTGTTTCCGCAAAGATCGATTCAAATTCTTTGCTTCGATGCGAGAGGGAGGGAATGCCTTCGCGGAAAGCGTTACGCATGTGACTTTCAACCGTGAAATACAATTGGGAAGGTCCCGGAGTAAAATTTATTTTCATTTTAATTTATCGATTTTGCAAAATAACCTTAAAGGGACCGTCTCTCAAAATAATAACGGTCGCTACAAAAAAATTAGAGAATAATCAATGTTTACATTTTGCTATTCGTTTGCCTCTTTTGCCTTATAAAATCCACTTGGATTTGGGACACGTTTGCTGAACCTAACATGTAAACAATACCGAGTGAAGTTCTCGGACAAAATCAGGCCTCATGCCGATGGCGACATCGGTACCTCGCCCACAAAGCAGGTTAACAGTGGAAGGTTGCGGCCGGGGAACAGCTCAAAACTTGTCTTTTCTGAGGTTCAGAAACACCTCTCCAAATCCGGTGGGTTTTTGTTTTTTATGAAACATTCTCTATTCTGCTTTTTACTTTTTACAGCTACTTCCTTATTTGCTCAGGAAGAACAGGCATTATTAGATTTTGAAAAACGAATTGAAGGCGCAGTAGTAAGTACTGATATTGCGTTTCTAAAGACTGCCTATGCCGATGACTTCAAATTTAAACATGGCACCGGTCACCGGTCTACCAAAGAAAGTTGGCTCTCCGATGTTGTAAACAATAAAGGCAAGTTCATTTCCCGGAATGTTGATTCTTCAGAGGCTGAGATTCATGGCGACATGGGAATAACCGAGGGCACTATTACCGTAACCCGTGCGGATCGATCCTACACAATTCACTACGTACGCGCCTATCGTAGAAAGGGAAGTAGTTGGGAGCTTTTTATGCACCGCACCGTGGAGGAAACCCACAACAACTAACCCTTCAACAAGTTTTAATAGAGTACTCTGAACTTTATAGTGTGCTCAATCGCCCGGAGTTCTTTGATAACGTCTTTGTTATATTCTTTATTGATATCCGTGATAACGTACCCGATGCGCTCATTGGTTTTCAGGTATTGACCCACTATGTTAATACCGTGGGCAGCCAAAATCTGATTGATGCGAGCCAGAATACCGGGCACGTTGCTGTGGATGTGAATTAACCGATGTGCGTTTTCAAGAATTGGCAACGAGAGATTTGGAAAATTAACGCTGTTGCTGGTGCCGCCCGTGTTAATATAATCCAGAAATTTATTGGTTACAAAGTATGCGATATTCTCCTGGGCCTCCAGGGTACTTCCTCCAATGTGCGGAGTAAGCAGGGTGTTCGGCAATCCGCGGAGTTCAGAAACAAATTCTTCGTTGTTGCTTTTTGGTTCGTAGGGAAATACATCGATGGCGCATCCAGCCACTTTTCCGGTTTCAAGATTTTCCTTTAACGACTTTATATCTACTACGTGGCCGCGACTTAAGTTCAGGAAAATAACGCCCTTCTTCATCAAGTCAAATTCCTTGCTTCCAAACAGGTTTGTGTTTTCCTTTCTGCCATCAATGTGCAGCGAAACGATGTCCGACTGCTCCAATAATTCTTTTAGCGATTTACATTTTGTCGCATTGCCTAATGCCAAACGCTCTTCCCGATCGTAATAAAATACTTTCATGCCCAGCGATTCGGCAAGCACTGAAAGTTGAGAGCCAATATTACCATAACCGACAATGCCCAATTTCTTTCCGCGAATCTCAAAGCTACCGGTAGCGGATTTATCCCATTTGCCCACGTGCATCCTGGCCGACTTGTCGGGAATGTTTCGAATCAACATGATTATTTCACCGATCACTAATTCAACCACCGATCGTGTGTTGCTGTAAGGCGCGTTGAAGACAGCGATGCCGCGTTGGGTGGCTTCCTTTAAATCAATTTGGTTGGTACCAATACAAAAGGCTCCGATGGTCATTAACCGGTTTGCGCGCTCCAACACCTTAGCGGTTACCAATGTTTTGGATCGAATTCCCAGCACGGATACGTTCGTAATCTTTTCACACAATTCATCTTCATCTAAACCAGCCGGGTACACTTCAACATTGAAGCCCTCGGCCCGGAACGCCTCAACCGCTGCCGGGTGTACGTTTTCGAGTAAGAGAACGTTAATTCTGTTTTTGGGGTAGGAGATGGCGGTATTCAACTTATTCAAATATAGAAACTCATCCAGACTTGGGGCCACGTGATCGGCTTTGCTTAATACTTTCTCTCTTTC
>JAEUUB010000675.1 GCA_016787745.1 Cyclobacteriaceae bacterium | reverse complement strand
GGTCTGTTAAAATGTATAGCCTGTTCTAAAGTCTTACCCGGAGTGATTCGATTACGTTCGGCTACCTCCTTGTACTTGAATTGAATTATCTCCTCCAGAATATTCATCATTTTCCTATTAATTTATTAAACGCATTCAACGCCTTGCCCGAGCGCAGCGCCTCCCTGGATTTTTCAACAGCACTTAACAAACCTTCTTTCCGGTTTACACAAAATAATGCCATAGCTGCATTTGCCACCACAGCCGCATTCTGCGATTCTGTTCCACGTCCTTCCAACACATTTAAAAATATTTTGGCGGAATCCTGAATGGTTGCTCCCCCCTGGATATCCTTATCATTCAATCGGGGCAAACCCAAATCAGCAGGTTCGGCTAACCGCTCGCCTTCATTCGAGAAAAACTTAAATGCACTTGTCAGCGATACTTCATCATAACCATCCAGTGAGTGAAGAATCACAAACTCCTTGTCGCTGTTCTGATAGAGATATCCATATTGACGGGCTAACTCCAAACTAAAGACACCCACTAATTGCCGGGTTGGAAAGGCCGGGTTCACCATGGGACCGAGCATGTTAAAGAATGTCTTAACGCCCAGTTCCTTGCGTATAGGGGCCACATTTTTCATAGCCGGATGAAATAAAGGGGCATGCATAAAACAAATATTCGCGCTATCCAGACTTCGCTTTAGTTCCTCTATATTATTCGTGAACTTGTATCCAAAGTGCTCTAGTAAATTGGAGGACCCACAGGCGGATGAAACTCCGTAGTTACCATGTTTGGCAACGGGTTGTCCTGCCGCTGCCACCACAAAGGCAGACAGAGTTGAAAGATTGATCGTATTCTTTCCGTCCCCGCCCGTGCCGCACACATCCATCACCGGTTGGTCGAATTTTACAGGTATGCATAGTTCCAGCATCGCATCGCGAAAGCCTTGCAACTCTTCCACGGTAATACTCCGCATCATATAGACGGTCATAAAAGCAGCCGTCTGGCTCAGGTTAAATTTACCCGAAGCCAGATCTACCAAAACCTGATGGGCGGTTTCTTTGGTTAAGGAACGATGCTCAATTAATTCAGTAAGGATTTGTTTCATGTGTTAATTTCTATTTTTTTAAATGGTCACATGGAATTCGCATAATTAACATGTCGCTGGCTACAGGGCGATCTTTAAGCTCATTTCATATGCTATACTTTTTCTTTAAGGTCAAATGAAATTCAGGATTTATCATTTAACCAATTCTTTATCATTTTCGGACCCTCCGGGGTCATTATAGACTCAGGATGAAACTGAAACCCTTTTACATCATAGCGCACGTGACTTATTGCCATAACCATTCCTTCGTTATTGATGGAAGTCACCTTGAGATCGGGGGTAATTGAATCTGGCCGCACGGCCCACGAGTGATAGTGTGTTGCCTGAAATGTTTGGGGTACACCGTTAAATAAATATTCCTCTTTA
>JAEUUB010000556.1 GCA_016787745.1 Cyclobacteriaceae bacterium | reverse complement strand
ACACCTGCTCTAACTGCCTGGAGCCCGTTCAAAGAGGACACAACGTATTTCAACCCCAGCGAGAAACAGTTTATGTTTAATTATCGGGTGGAGAATTTAGTTGAGTTATTGAAAGTTTTGAAAGAGGAAGGAGTTCAGATCGTTGGCGAAATGCAAGAGTATTCGTATGGGAAGTTTGGCTGGATCATGGACCCGGACGGAAATAAAATTGAGTTGTGGGAACCCAAAGATGATGGATTTTAAAAATGTAAATTACGAGAGTTTGGTTAAATTGGATTACAGCGTAACTTTCAATTTCAAAAACTTATTTCATGAAATGGCGCGGAAGAAGGCAAAGCGGTAATGTGGATGATCAACGAGGAAGTGGCGGTGGTGGTTTTGGAGGCTTACCAATAAAAGGAGGTATAGGCCTTGTTGTCATTGTTGTTGCGATTGGCTTGATTACAGGTCAGAACCCTTTGGCCTTATTGCAGCAAGTACCGCTGGATAGCGGGCCTTCGGCTTCACAATCTGTTCCGTATCAATCCTCCCCCGAAGAAGAAGAGTTAGCGGATCTCGTTGGTGTGGTATTGGCCGATACAGAAGATGTGTGGAACAAGCTGCTAAGTGATTATCGCGAACCGAAGCTAACGATCTTCAATGGAGCAGTACAATCAGGTTGTGGCAGTGCCGATGCCAGTACCGGACCTTTTTATTGCAGCGCTGATGAACGTGTATATATTGATCTTAGCTTTTACGGAGAATTGAAGAGTCGGTTTAATGCCCCGGGAGATTTTGCCCAGGCCTATGTAATCGCGCATGAAGTAGGTCACCATGTTCAACACCTTATGGGCATCACCGATAAAGTTCATGGATTGAGAGGTCAACTCAGTGAGACGGAGTATAACAAGCTTTCTGTTAAGTTGGAACTACAGGCTGATTTTCTGGCTGGTGTTTGGGCGCATCATGCCGATGAGATGTTTAATATTATTGAGGTGGGTGATTTTGAAGAAGCCATGAATGCCGCCAGTGCTATTGGTGACGACCGTTTGCAGAAACAAGCTCGTGGCTACGTTGTTCCCGACTCATTT
>JAEUUB010000552.1 GCA_016787745.1 Cyclobacteriaceae bacterium | reverse complement strand
GGCAAATTTAAGGTCAGTGATGCCGAACCTACTAAAGAGGAATTAAAAGTGCTTCACAAAACTTTAAAGAAAGTTGAACAGGATATTGAAAACTTCTCGTTCAATACTTCCGTCAGTGAGTTCATGATTTGTGCCAACGAACTATCATCACTTAAATGTAATAAGCGCGCTATCATGGAGCCGTTGGTAATCGCCCTCTCTCCTTTCGCTCCGCATATGTGCGAAGAAATGTGGTTCTTATTGGGAAATAGCGATACCATATTGAATGCATCATTCCCGAAATTTGATGAGCAGTATTTAATTGAAAGTTCATTCAGTTATCCGATCTCTATCAATGGAAAAGTGCGCGCTCAAATGGATTTTGCGTTGGATGTTTCCAAGGAAGAAATAGAGAAAACAGTTCTTGCCTCAGAAGTAGTTCAAAAATGGACCGAAGGCAAGCCTCCGAAGAAAGTAATTGTGGTGATCGGAAAAATTGTAAATGTAGTTTTGTAACTAAGGGACAATTGTCCGGGAAAGTAAAATCCAACGAACATCGTTGGATTTTTATCTTTAAATGAAAATTAACAGCTATTCGCTTTCCGCAACATTTCCTTAACTTAGCGACCCTTGTAAAACTCTACCCATGCGCTATTCTAAAATTGTGGGCCTTGGCCATCATGTTCCTGAAACTATTGTAACCAACGATCAACTGTCTGCTCTGATGGACACCAATGATGAGTGGATAACCGAACGTACAGGCATAAAAGAAAGAAGATGGATTGATCCCGCGAAGGATACCGTTGCCAACATGGCCGCCAAAGCCACGCGCATGGCGCTGGAACGAGCCAAACTCACAGAAAAAGATCTTGAGTTTATTGTGTTTGCTACCATTACTCCGGATTATTTTTTTCCGGGTTCAGGAGTGTTGTTGCAGCGTGAATTAGGCTTAGAAGGAATTGGTGCGTTGGACATTCGCAACGCTTGCTCAGGATTTATTTATGCACTCTCTGTTGCCGATCAGTTCATTAAGTCAGGCATGTATAAAACCATTTTAGTGGTGGGTGCCGAGATTCAATCTACCGCCATTGATCCCACTACACGAGGTCGCAACACGGCCGTTATTTTTGCCGATGGTGCCGGAGCTGCCATTTTACAACCCAACGAAAAGCCAGGCATACTTTCAACTCATTTACATTCTGATGGTCGTTTTGCCGAAGAGCTTTATGTTCGCGATCCCGGAAGCAGCCGACCAAGAGAAGAAAGACAACCTGAACAAATACTGGACACAACCCATTACAAAGTGGTCATGAATGGCAGTCAGGTTTTTAAACACGCAGTAGTGCGTTTTATGGAAGTAATTAATGAGGCGTTGACTGCCAATGGCATGAAAAAGGAAGAAATCGATTTACTGATTCCCCACCAGGCTAATCTGAGGATCAGTCAATTCATTCAACAAAAAATGGAATTGGCCGATTCAAAAGTGTATAACAATATTATGCGCTACGGAAACACCACTGCCGCATCCATTCCCATTGCCATGAGCGAGGCGTGGGCAGAAGGTAAAATCAAAGAAAATGACGTAATTTGTTTAGCTGCCTTTGGCAGTGGATTCACCTGGGCTTCGGCTTTGATAAGGTGGTAAAAATTCAAAAAACCAAAGGTCAAAAATTTGAATAAGTAGCATGAAATGAGCATAAACCGGACTATACCCAGTGTGATGTTAATACCAGCATTTGGTATAGGGGCAAGTGTCAAAATGCGAATTCCATGCCTGCGTGCCGAAATGCACTACGGCATGCAGGCATGTGACCTTACAAAAAAAAACATTAGCACATGAAAACAACCTCCTATAACCCCAGCCCCCTTGAAATTGACTTTGCCAATTCATTGGTAATTCTTCAAAAGGAAATTCAAAAACATTTACAGAATAATGAAATTGTAAATATTGAACCCAACCTGACCCGGGATAATCCCATGGTAAAATTTAATCTGGTTGATAAGGATGGCGATCCCCACGAGATTGTGGTTCGCATTGTACAAATACCCGATAAGTTCTAAACCTATTGTGAATTAACCCCTCGCCTGTGTCGTTCCTGATCGTTGTAGTAAGTATTCTATTTCTGGTTTTATTGATCTCCTATTTTAAGGTCAATGCCTTTCTCTCCTTTTTAATTATATCAATTCTGTGCGGATTATTTCTAGGCATTGATCCGGCTAATATCGAGAGCACTATTCATAAGGGAATGGGCGATATGCTCGGGTCGCTGGTAATAGTAATTCTTGCCGGTTCTATGTTAGGGAAACTAGTAGCCGAAACAGGAGCAGCTCAAAAGATAGCTACCAGCCTGATGTCAATTTTTGGTCAATCGTATTTGCAATTGGCGTTAATGATTACAGGCTTTGTTATTGGCATTCCGCTTTTTTACAATGTAGGTTTTGTATTGGTGTTTCCATTAATTGCTTCTGTTGTTTACCGTTACAAACTTCCAGCGCTTTTTATTGGCATGCCCATGATTGCCGCCTTGTCCGTAACCCACGGTTTTCTTCCGCCCCATCCCTCTCCCTCTGCGCTGGTGGCGCAACTTAATGCCAGCATGAGTGTAACCCTGCTTTACGGAGTTATAATCGCGATACCCACAGTTCTCGTTGCCGGATTATTCTTTTCTCAAACCTTAAAGAAAATTCCGGCTACAGTTCTCAAGACATTTCAAAAAGAGGGTTTACCCGAAGATCAATTGCCGGGTCTTTTTAATAGTATTCTATCTTCGTTATTACCCGTTTTGTTGCTTGCTGCCACAAGCCTCATTGACTTTTCAGTTGATGAGAGTTCTCCGATTAAAAATGTAACACAGTTTTTAAGTGGCTCATCCATTGTTATGCTTATCTCATTGCTCATCGCTACCTACACGTTAGGAATTAGCCGGGGCCTAAAGATTCCATACTTAATGGAAATTTATTCAGACGCTGTAAAAGATGTACTCATGATCATTCTGATTATTGGCGGAGCGGGGGCGTTAAAACAAACGCTTATTCAGAGTGGGGTAGATAAGGAAATTGGCGATTTACTGGATGGGCTTAATATGCACCCTTTGATTCTGGGTTGGCTGATCGCGTGCGTAATTCGCGTATGTGTGGGTTCCGCTACCGTAGCGGGACTTACCGCAGCCGGAATTGTAGCTCCTCTATTAATCAGTCACCCCGAGGTCAATCCCAGCCTGATGGTGCTTTCTGTGGGGGCCGGAAGTTTAATGTTTTCACATGTCAACGACTCAGGGTTCTGGCTCTTCAAGGAATATTTTAATCTGAGCATTAAAGATACCATCCTGTCATGGTCACTCATGGAAACCCTTGTAGCTGTTTGCGGATTGATTGGCGTGATGTTGATTAATGCGTTTATCTAATTCTACCTCTTTAATTCAATTTTATGAATACCCCCGATCAAAACTTCGAGCAACTCAAATTAAAACTCCCGCCTCCCCCAACACCTCTTGGGGTTTACAAACCTTTTTTAATTGTTGATAAATTTGTTTACGTCTCCGGACATGGTACCGTGAAAGAAGATCGCAGTTTGATTATTGGCAAGGTGGGTATTGACATGGACGCAGAAGAAGCAAAGCTGGCCGCACAGCAGGTGGGTCTTGCTATCCTCGCAACGCTGAAAGCCAATCTTGGCAGTCTGAATAAAATAAAGCGGGTTATCAAAGTTCTGGGAATGGTGAATGCTGTTCCTGAATTTGAAAGGCATCCGTTTGTAGTCAATGGCTGTAGCGAATTATTTGCTAAAGTCTGGGGGCCTGATAAGGGCGTAGGGGTACGCAGTGCCGTAGGCATGGGTTCCTTGCCCGATAATATTCCGGTGGAGATTGAAGCTATGTTTGAATTGGAGTAACCAGTCTTGAGTATTTAGTCCTTAGTAAAAAGTGCTAAATGACTTAACAAGTGAACTATGAACTAATGACTAGAGACTATGGAATGGTACGAAATAAAAAACATTAATGAATTAGACTCCCCGGCCCTCGTAGTATATCCTGACCGGGTAAAAGAAAACATTCGGGTTCTTAAAAATTTTGTTCCGGATGTTGAGCGTTTACGCCCCCACGTAAAAACCAATAAGTGTGCCGAGGTGTGTAAAATATTGATGGATGAAGGAGTTAAGAAATTCAAGTTTGCGACCATTGCGGAAGGTGAAATGCTGGCAAGTATTGGAGCCCAGGATATTCTAATGGCCTACCAGCCCATCGGGCCGCGCCAAATGCGCTTTGTCAAACTTGTGATGAAATTTCCGGAAACAAAATTTAGTTGCCTC
>JAEUUB010000629.1 GCA_016787745.1 Cyclobacteriaceae bacterium | reverse complement strand
AAAGTCTTTCAGATACCACGTGGTAATAAACCACCACGAGAGCGGAGCCGCCAAACAAAAAGCGACAATGGCTAACAAAATAAACTGCCGGTTGAGCAGCACAAAGATGGATTGCAAATCGGCACCCATCACTTTACGAATTCCAATTTCCTTGGTGCGATTGACAGCATTGATTCCCGCAAGGCCAAACAATCCTAAACAAGAAATAAGAATGGCAAACCCGGTAGCGAGACCCATGATGCTCATCCAACGTTGATAGCTTTTGTATTGCTTGGCTACATCTTCGTCCAAAAAGGTATAATCAAATGGTTTGTCGGGATATAACTCCAACCAAAGCGATTTAACTTTTTCAAGTCCGCTCACAACATCGGTTGTACTAAGGCGCACCATCATCGTAGTCAGGTTGCCTACATTCTTCATATCCATGGAAAGAAACATCGGTTCAAACTCCCGCTCTAAGGAAAGAAAGTGATAGTCTTTTACCACCCCAATAATGGGCGACCCCAACCCTACAGAATCTTCCTGCCAGTTGTAATATTCATTCAAAGGATCGGTCCATTTCATATCGCGCACGAGTGCCTCGTTAACAATAATCCCACTGGTATCTGCCGCAATGGCCGCATCAAAATTTCTTCCGGCTACCAAAGGAATATCGAGCGTGGGAAGATAGTAGGGATCAATGCTATACACATAGGCTGATTTTTGTTCACCTTTAATTTTAAAACCCCAACGCGAGTAACCCTGGCTAAATCCTGAACTGGTTCCTGTTACAGATGCGATGGCGGGTTCATTGCCGGCACGGGTGCGGAATTGTTCAATTACTTTATTACCCTCTGCGTTCCATCCCGTTTGTGTGGGAATCACCAACACTTGTTCTTTATTATAACCCAGATCTTTTGTAGTAATAAAATTCATTTGGCGATACATCATCACTGAACTGATGATCAAGAAAGCGGATAAGGCAAACTGCAAAACGACCAATGGTTTGGTAAATCCTGCCTGTAATCTGGAAGTAAAACCACCTTTCAAAACCTGGGCAGGTTTAAACCGCGAAAGAAAAAGTGAAGGATAGCTTCCAGCCAGCAAACCAACCACCGTAGTAAGGATGAATCCCACCGATAGTAATTGAATTACTTTAGTAGGAGTCAGCTCAATTCCTTTGTTTGTATATTCATTGAAGGCTGGTAGAAATAAAACTACCAACACAGAACCAATCACCATCGAAGCAAAAGCAAGCAACAACGACTCAAAACTAAATTGATACACTAACTGGTTACGCTGCGCCCCCACAACTTTGCGCACTCCTACTTCTATTCTTCGTGATGCGGATGTAGTAAGTGACAAGGATATGTAATTGATGCAGGCAATAAGCATAATCAATATTGCAATACCCCCTAGTATAATTGAGTATTGAGGATCGCTTACTTTCTCCCAGCTGATCTCCTTTTTTAAATGCAAGTCCGGAAGTGCTGTGAATAAGTATTCCATCATCTTTACATGGGCCGGAATGGGAACCACGGCTTCCTTGCGCCACTTCTCAAGTTTTTCACCCATGTATTTATCGACAATCTTATCGAGATTGGTTTTGAAGGTGGTGAGATCAGCATCAGGATTTAACTGTACAAATGTGGGTGTGTTATAGTTTCCCCAATTAGCCAGGTTACGATCGTAGTAAGGTCTGTTTTCTTGTGGAATCAGAATTCCATAATGAAGGCTGGAGTTGGCAGGTGCCGGCTCAATGATTCCGCTTACGGTATAGGATTTTTCGCCATTGATATCGATGCGAATGGTTTTACCAATCGGGTCAGTATCTCCAAAATATTTTTTTACGATCGCTGGTGTGAGCACAATCTCAGATTTATCAAGAAAAATGCGATCGGCATTTCCTGCAATCAGGTTAAATGAAAACATCTTGAAAAAATCCGCATCTACATAGGCTACCTCTTCGGTAAAGACTTTTTCCTCGTAGCGGAAAATTCCGCGTGCTCCGCTGTTATAGCGGGTAGCGTACTTTACTTCCGGTAGTTCCTCTTTCAGTGTAGGTGCCAATCCTGTTTGTATCCAGGCTGATTGTCGATAGGGATCAGCCGAGTCATGCTGCCAGGTATCAAAGCTCCTCTCTTCAATCCGAAAGATTGAACTTTTATTCTCATGAAACTGATCAAACGCTTTTTCGTCTTGAATGTAAAGGGTTATTAACATACAAAACGCCAGGCCGATGCTCAACCCAAAGGCATTGATAAACGAATAGAACTTACGCTTGCGAATATTGCGCCCAGCTACTTTAAAATAATTTGCAATCATAATCGAGATTAAAGGTTGGAGGTTTTATCCTAGATCCTGGATGCTTGATACTAGAATCCAGTATCCAGTATCTAGTTTCCTATTCGTACTTCAATGTTTCTGCGGGTCGGGTCCAGGCGGTTTTAATAGCCTGATAGCTAATAGTAAGCAAGGCAATCACTAAGGATAATCCTCCGGCCGCGGCAAACACCTGCCAGCTTACATCTACCCGATATTGAAAAGACTGCAGCCAGTTATTCATAAGGTACCAGGTAATGGGAACTGATAACAACAATGAAACAGCAATCAACATCACATAATCCCTTGAAAGCAAAACGAGCAGTGATTGCTCCGTTGCACCCATCACTTTTCGAATGGAAATTTCTTTCGTACGGTTTTGCATCGCCAAAGATGCCAGCGCGTACAATCCCAAGCTTCCAATGATCATAGCGAGCAATGTGGCAATGCTTACAATCTTTCCTAGGTTCTGATCGTTGCGATATTGCTTATCCATTGCCTGATCTACAAAAGTGAATGCAAACTCCTCCCCGCCTGTTAAGGTGCTCCATGTAGTTTTAATCTGATCTAACGTAGCTGACATCCCTTCCGGTTTTACCCGTATCATCAATTTTGGAATCGGATTATTTTCAATATTGATATTTTCTGTTCCGCTGAGGACGATGGCAGCATCTTCCACCATTACGAGTGGCTGCACTGAGGTATACAGAGATGCATAATTAAAATCTTTTACGATACCAATAACTTCATGATCGGAAAACCGCTTGCCAGGGATTCGTTTTCCTACGGGATCAGTCCAACCATACTCTTTGGCAAACGCTTCATTCACGATAATGGAACGTCTTGCATCGGAAGGATTGCTATCTGAAAAATTACGTCCCCAAACCATTTCCATTTTCATGGTGGGCACGTATTCATCATCCACAATATTCATATTAAAAGTACGGTATGTTCCATTATCATCGGTGTAGCCAATATTCGTCCAAGCACCGTTTCCAAAATCATGAGCCGTTGCACACACGGCAGCCACACCCTGGATTTTCGCTAACTCAATTTTAAATTGTTCGGCTTTATCAAACCCAACTTTTACCCGCTCAGCCAAACCGCCCGTGCGTGGAACGCTTAGTTGGATGACCGCCAATTGTTCTTTGTTAAATCCTAAATTCTTGCTCTGCAGAAAACTCAATTGCTGCCGCATGATGAGCGTGCTGGAGATTAGAAAAATAGAAAGCACCAATTGTACTCCTACCAATATTTGCCGTACCCGTTGTTTATTGTTGCCTGTTTGGATAGAGCCCTTCAAAATCGCAATCGGCTTAAAGCCGGAGAGAACAAAAGCGGGATAGCTGCCGGCCATCAAACCAATAATGGCAATTAAGGAAGCAATCATGGTGATGGTAAACCCATTGAATGCCAACACCAATTGTTTGCCCGCAAAATTATTGAACACGGGAAGTCCCAAAACGGAAAGCATCACTCCCACCAGTAACGCGATCACTGTTACAATTACCGCTTCACCAATAAATTGAAAGATTAGTTGCTTTCGTTCTGCACCCACCACTTTGCGAATGCCTACTTCGCGGGCACGTTTCATAGAGCGACCAATCGATAGCGTTACAAAATTGATGCACGCCACTAACAAAATGAGTACAGCAATAGCTGCTAAAATGTAACTGTACTTGGGATCACTCACGGGGGCAATGCCCTCCGGATAACTTGTATCAAGGTGAATTTCAGTTAGTGGCTGTAAGCCGGGCGCATAATTACTTTCTTTAAAAGTTTCTTCGCCCAACAACGTTTGAAACACAGAGGGGAACTTACTTTCAAGTTCCGTAGGGTTAACATCCTCTTTTAGCAGCACATACGTTTCGGGTGAAATATTAAACCAGGCTGAAGTTAATACTTGAGGATTATAAAGTTTCGGAAAGTTGAGGTCTGAAATCAGCACGTCAAATTGAATGCTTGAGTTAATGGGCACATCAGCCGTTACAGCTTTTACTGTAAATTCCTCGAAGGTTTCACCCAACAGAATAGAGACTGTCTTATTAATTGGGTCATCGTCTCCAAAATACTTCTTTGCTGTTGTCTGCGAAAGCACAATCCCACTCTGCTCGCGCAACGCCTCACGATTTCCATCAATAACTTCAAAATCAAAAAGTTCAAAGAAATCCTGCCCGGCAACGGTAACTTGTTCGTTAAATAAATTCTCACCCACTTTTACAGGACTACCTATATTATTGATGCGCACCTGGGCTTCTACCTCTGCAAAATTCTCTTTTAGCGCTGGTCCCATGGGAAAAGGTGTTGTCGTGTAGAAGAATTTTTCGTCCTTGCCATAGTCTTCGCGGGCATACACACGGTAAATGCGATCGGCCTTTGTATGAAAGGTGTCAAACGTCCATTCATCTTTTACAAACAAGGCAATGAGCACACAACACGTTATCCCCAGACTTAGCCCCAACACATTAATAAATGAATGAATCTTACTCCGCCAAAGGGAGCGAAAAGCGATTTTGAGGTAATTGCGCAGCATACGGGTTGGATTTGATCAAAAGTGGTGAAAACAAAAGGTTTAATAAAACCTTTGCCCCTCACCTGGGACTGTGATGTAGTGAACTGTAAAAAAGTTGTAGTGGGGATTAATTACTCTCCATGCAACTTCGTGCCTTAGGGCCTTCGTGGCTTAAAAACTAGATACTTGATGATAGATGCTGGACAGGACAAGTATCCAGTATCTAGTATCCAGTTCTACTTCACCAACTTAATCGAAGTTGAGTTAATACAGAATCGCAAGCCTGTAGGTGGCGGGCCATCGGGAAAAACGTGGCCGAGGTGACAATCACACACACTGCACTCTACTTCAACGCGCGTCATTCCGTAACTGGTATCTTTGGTGTATTTAATAACATTGGGCTCAACCGAAGAATTAAAGCTTGGCCAGCCTGTACCCGAATCAAATTTTTTACGTGAATCAAAAAGAACTGTCCCGCAACAACGGCACGCATAAAGTCCCGCTTCGTGTGCTTCA
>JAEUUB010000581.1 GCA_016787745.1 Cyclobacteriaceae bacterium | reverse complement strand
TCTGGTTTTCGGGGTAATGTGTCTGACGAGAGACCGGTTCTGTCAAAAAAATCGGAAGGCAGTTCAGTCAAAATTACATCCTGAATGGTAATATAAACATAGCGGTTGCCATCGATCGCGTATCGGTAGTCGGTATTTTTAAACGCTGTACTCAGAATCTCGGCCAGAGATTGGTCAATAGCGGCTACGGTAACAAGGAGAGTATCAACTGCAGGGGAATTAAAAAAGAACTTGTAATCTGATTTTTGTTCGAGCTCAGAAACTAAATGTGTAAACGGTTGATTCTGTACGTTCACAGCAAATAAATGATTCTGCTGCCCCTGTACGGCAGAAACCAAAAGACAACTCAAAAGAATTTGAATAAAGAAGGAGCCTGATTTCATTTCTCTTGATTCAGTTGATCATAATAAGATCCCATTCTTTGTAAGGCAAACTCTTTATTCCTTTTAAAAGAAATGTTTTCCTCGTCCAGGAGCTTTTTAAGCTCACTTTTTCTTTCTACCAGAACCTTTAAAACGGAAGATTTAGAACTTACCTGATAATAAGTATCCTTTTTCAGGATATAAAGTTTTTCCTTCGGAAGGAATTCGATTGTTTTGGTTTTCGTGGTCAGATTATCTTGTGTGAGCTTGTATCGTTTTGAATATATTTTCAAGTCACCAGTATAAATCTGGTCGTAGAACCCTTCAGACGGTGATTGTAACCGCACAAAAAAATGCTCAGCAATTCCAAAGGATTGTATTTTTTCTGAAATCAATTCAATTTCCCGATGGCTGGTGGGATGTTCTACAAGTACTATGTCCTGAAACAGATCATACTTAAGGGTAACAGATTCATAATACTGACCATCATAATGGATATTTCCCGACTGCCACTCATCGGTTACAAAGTAAGGGTGCCCATCCAATTGACTGCGTACAAACGGATCGATAAACTCGTGTCCGTTATACAAGCGCGAGTTTTCCTGGATAGTTTGGTCATATAAACGGATGGCTGCATGGATTGCTGTTTGTCTTCGAATGGAATCGGAAACCGCAGTTTGAGCAAAATCAGTTGAAATCGATAGCACTACAACGATTGCGGAAATAACTACTTTGTTTCTTGTTGCCTTAATTCGCATTATACCAGCTAGTCTTACTCGGCTAAAATAACTAATGAACAAAGAAACACTGTACCGTTAATAGAATTCCTGAATGGATAAAGATAGAATATTGTGAGTAATATTTCGGTAATAAAAAGAGGCTGAATCAAAAGTCGAATAAGATTGAAATGTCATTCCGGCCTTGAGTCGGAATCCCATCATCCATTAAAAAAAACCGGGATCGCGGGTCGGTGCCCGCGATGACCAGATGACTTTTGATACAGCCTCCTTCCTTTCCTGTTTTTACTTCGCATAGGCGACACTTCGCATTTCGCGGATCACCGTTACTTTAATCTGTCCGGGATATTGCATATCCTTTTCTATTTTTTGAGAAATATCAAAGCTGAGTTGAGCAGCACGTTCGTCTGTTGCCTTTTCCGCATCAACCATCACGCGCAATTCCCGACCGGCCTGAATCGCGTAGCATTTTTCTACACCTTCAAAACTCAATCCCACACTCTCCAGCTCTTTTAATCGCTTAATGTATTGCTCCATCACTTCGCGTCTGGCGCCCGGCCTTGCTCCGGAAATAGCATCACAGGCTTGTACAATAGGAGATATAATGCTGGTCATTTCAATTTCATCGTGGTGAGCCCCGATGGCATTACAGATAACCGGATGCTCTTTGTATTTCTGGGCTAATTCCATACCCACAATAGCATGGGGTTTTTCTAATTCTTCCGGCCATACTTTACCTATGTCGTGCAACAACCCAGCCCGCTTGGCTTGCTTCACGTTCAGGCCAAGTTCGGATGCCATAATCGCACACAGGTTGGCTACCTCGCGTGAGTGTTGCAGCAAATTCTGGCCATAAGAAGAACGGTACCGCATTCTGCCTACCATCTTAACCAGTTCGGGGGCGAGGCCATGAATTCCCAGATCGATAATTGTTCGTTCGCCAATCTCCACAATTTCATCTTCAATGTTTTTGAAGGTCTTGGCTACAATTTCTTCAATACGGGCCGGGTGAATTCTTCCATCCTGCACCAACCGGTGTAACGAAAGGCGGGCAACTTCTCTGCGCACGGGATCGAACCCTGAGATAATGATAGCCTCAGGGGTATCATCCACAATAATCTCAACTCCTGTGGCCGCTTCCAGGGCGCGTATGTTACGACCTTCGCGTCCAATTACCTTTCCTTTAATATCATCGCTTTCGATATTGAAAATGGAGACACAGTTTTCAACGGCATGCTCAGTGGCAGTGCGCTGAATGGTTTCCACCACAATTTTCTTGGCCTCTTTGGTAGCCGATAACTTGGCCTGCTCCATAATGTCTTTAATGTATGAGCTGGCTTTGGTGGCTGCTTCCTCTTTTAAGGACTCCACCAACTGATCGCGGGCCTGATCGGCTGTAAGTTTAGAGATGCCTTCCAGAATGGCTACTTTTTGCGCGTTGAATTTGTCCAGTTCCTCTTTACGCTTTTTAACGAGTTCATGCTGGTGGGCCAGACTTTGCTTTTCTTCATCCACTTCAGACTCCTTGCGCTTTAGGGTTTCTAACTCTTTGCTGAGCTGCGATTCGCGTTGTTTTATCTTCTGCTCGTTAGCGATGATTTGATTTTTCTTGCGATTTGCTTCTTCTTCGAATTCCTGTTTCATCTTCAGAAGCTTCTCTTTAGCCTCCAGAATCCTGTCTTTCTTGAGATTCTCTGCCTGCAACTCAGCCTCTTTAACAATGAGGCGTGCTTTTTCGCCAGCAGCTTCCTGATTTTTTCTGAGCTTACGTTTGTACAGGAAATTTCCCAGTAACAATCCGATCAGAATTGCCACGATAAAGGCAATCAGGGTGATGAATAGTATACTGTTTGCGCCTTGATTTATAAGGTCCATTTTTTTAGGTGTTTAGGTAACACCCGGTTGGCCAACGGCCTTGACAAAGGGAGGGGAATCTAAAAGAAAGAAATCAGAGTGATTGGGAAACCAACTGGTTAATATGGTTTACCTTCTCAATCACGGTTTGGTCTATCACCTGCAGATTTTCCTCATCTGCTATTTTATCTACCAAACAATCGAATGCCACCATGGCCAGCAGGTCTTGCTTATCATCAATACCAAACTGTTCCCGATAATGCTTTATTTTTTCGTTGATGAGTTTGCCTGCAGCCCTTACTTTTTCTTCTTCTTTGCGTTTTACCTTCATGGGGTATTCGCGGTCTGCAATTTTTATTTTTACTGATAATTCGTCCATCAACTTTTATCGGTTACCTGCTTAGGTGAGCAATACACTTATCGATTTCGCGGATATACTCGTCTACTTTCCTTTTCAACTCCGAAACACCTCCGTCTTCCGGGTTTATATGGTCTACAATCTTAGTGATTTTAATCTGATTTTTAAAATGATGAAGCTGCTCGTCTCGCTTTTTAAGATCGGTCTTCAATTCGTAATTCTCTAATTTTAGCCCTTTCAACTCGTCTTTTAATGACTTATGCTCATTCAACAACACCAATACCTTTCTCTCTAATCCACTGAGGCTTGACTTTAATGCTTCCTGGTCCATACGTTAATTAAAAATTTTAGGCACCTGATATTATTGAAAAATCCAATTTGTTAGGGCAAACAAGCAACGCAGGCCAAGTAGGGTGCCAACACAAACGGATACACTTAAAATAATTATTTTTTTTTCTCGTAAAGGTTTTCAAAATCTCTGAAACCCCGAATATAAACAATGTTACAAAAGATGAATAGATCATACAAGGCAGTCCATATTGCCAATCCAATATTTTGGATAGAGGCAAGCTGGCATGATTGGCAACGAAAATATAAAGACCAACGATCATAAACAGGCAGAGATAAACCACGGGTTCTACACTGTTTGATAAAAATTTGGTCATAGACAAAAAAGATAATTTATTTCCGAATAACGGCACCCATTTTTCCTTCGAAGGCGCTCATTAGCCGGGTCATCACTTTATCAATTTCTTCATCGGTGAGTGTTTTATTTTCATCCAGCAAAGTGAAGCCAAGCGCATACGCTTTTTTTCCTTGCGGGATTTTGTCACCCTCGTAAACATCAAAAGCAATGATTTCTCTAATCAGTTTTTTTTCTGTGTTTACAACAAGTGCTCGAATTTCGTCAAAGGTTACTTGCTTATCCAACACAAGCGAAAGATCACGTCTAACTTCCGGAAACCGGGGCACTTCCTGTACAACGAACTTAGGGTTTGCCGACTTGAAAAGCAAGGCAACCGATAGATCGGCATAAAAAACTTCCTGCTTGATACCAAAATCTTTGATTAATGCAGTTTTAACCTTCCCCAACTTGCCAATTTCTTTGGTGCCTTTCATAATCCGCATTCCATAATCAAACAACGGATCACGCAGTGTTTCTTGTTTAAAGTTACTGATCGAAGACTTTTCAAGTAATTGCACTACATGTTGCGCCAAATCAAAATAGTTGACCGATCGGGATTTGTTCTGCCAGTTTTCGGTTTCAAAATTTCCGGTTACATAAAGCGCCAGGCGCTCTTCTTCCAGGTACGATTTTTTGGTTTCGGTATCCGTATCGTCTTTCCAGTAAATTTTGCCAAACTCATAAAGCTTCAAATCTTTTTGTTTTCGGTTAATGTTGTAGCCGCAAACTTCCAAACCTGTAAACAGCATGGTTTGACGCAGGATACCTTGTTCCTCGCTCAGTTTATTCAACATCTCAACCACAGAGCCATTAAACGTCAGGCTATGTTTTTGTTGGTAGGCACTATTAGTCAGCGAATTGGTTAGAATCTCATAAAAGCCATTATTAACCAATTGCACCCCCAATGTGCGCTTAAATTTGTTTATGTCTTTTTCGGGAAACTCAGCCAGATAATCGGTTCCGGCTATCTCCGTTAATTCAATATTGTTAAATCCATAGATGCGTAGAATTTCCTCCACCACATCTGCCTCCTGAATAACATCTACCCGATAAGGGGGGACTGAAACTGTAAATCCGTTTTCATCTTTGCGTATAACATCAATTTCCAAACCCTCAAGAATATTGAAAACTTCCTCGCGGGGGATGGCTTTGCCAATCAATCGGTTTATGTTTTTGTCTTTTACGTCAACGAGTCGGTTTTCAATTTTTACCGGATAAACATCCACCACCTCCGAGGAGATAGAGCCCCCCGCTAATTCTTTGATTAGCAAGGCAGCTCTCTTTAAAGCGTAGACCGTTTGGTTGGGATCGGTGCCGCGCTCAAATCGAAAGGAGGCATCTGTTTTTAATTGATGATACATGCCTGTTTTCCGAACATAGTCAGCCGAAAAACAAGCGCTTTCTAAAAAAAGATTTTTTGTCTTAGATGTAATTCCGGATTTGATTCCTCCAAATACACCTGCGATACACATGGGTTCTTCGGAGGCATTACAAATCATAAGATCGTGTGCGGCCAGTGTGCGCTCTTTGTCATCCAGAGTTTTAAACTTTGTTCCCGCAGCCAGCGTTTTAACTATTATTTTTTTTCCCGCAATTTCATCGGCATCGAAAGCATGGAGCGGCTGACCGGTTTCATGCAAAACATAATTGGTGATGTCAACAATATTATTGATGGGCGTTAACCCAATACTCTTAAGCCGGTTCTTCAGCCAGTCGGGCGATTCCTTTACAGTTACCCCTGAAAGAGTGACGCCTGAGTACCTCGGACAGGCTTCGGTATTTTCTACCACTACCGAAATTTTAAGTTCAGTAGAATCGGATTTGAATTTTTCCACTGCCGGCATAATAAGCGGCCGCTTTCGGGCTGCTTTAATGTCACGCGCAACGCCTATATGCGAGGCGGCATCAGCCCGGTTAGGGGTTAATCCGATTTCAAGTATGTAATCTGTATCAATGTTAAAATATTGCGCAGCTTCAGTTCCATTGGGTACATCTGTAGTTAACACCAGTATGCCCGCATGACTTTCCCCTAAACCAATTTCATCTTCCGCGCAAATCATCCCCTCAGAAATCTCGCCCCGGATTTTCGTGGCCTTAATGGTAAAGGGTTCGCCTTGGGTCGGATGTACGGTAGATCCCGGCAAGGCTACAACCACTTTTTGCCCTGCAGCCACATTGGAGGCTCCACACACAATGGGTAGTACCCTATCACCCACCTGAACGGTAGTGACAGAGAGTTTATCAGCATTAGGATGTTTGGTACACGTAAGCACTTCGCCAATTACCAGCCCCTTCAGTCCTCCTTTTACTGTTTCAAATGGCTCAACACTTTCGACTTCCAAACCGGTACTGGTTAGCACATGGCCTATTTCTTCGGCCGTTTCCGGGATGTTGATATATTGCTTTAGCCACTGATAGGAAATCTTCATAGGTTCAGAAAAAATCAGAATTTCAAAAGTACGGCTTTCCGCCTTCTTTTCTAAGTATGGATTCTGATAATCAGACTAGGGATGATAGTTTTTCTCACCGGCCAGAATTGGCACTTGTAAAAGATTTTCTTTTGGGGGGAAAGGGCAGGAGTAACTGTCGTTATACGCGCAATAAGGATTGTAGGCCAGATTAAAATCAAGAATTACGGTGGAAGCGGCTGGTACTTTTTTTAAATCCAGGTAGCGGCCTGCCCCGTAGGTTTCCCGGCCGCTGGTTTCATCCGCGAAAGCAAGAAAAAGTTTGCCACGATTAGGACCTGTTTCCATTAATTCAAGGATGAGCAATCGATTTTCTTTTCCATCAAGTGAGAATTCAGCAAAAGCATACTCCAGATAATTCTGTTCTTTTCCATCGCTGGTGGAAAGTAGCACCACTTTCTTTTTATCTATATTCTTAAGTTTTGCTTTGATCCGATATTTCGGATCAATGGGAAAATATTGAAGTCCCGTAAAGGGGAGGCTGTCTTTTACAAAAGGAGAGCCCTCGCCACTTTTTAAATACGTTTCTTTATCCCTTCTTTCTTTCTGGATGGTGGTAATATACTCCGCATCGTTTGGGCCGCCTTGCAAGGAATAGATGACAAACGCACCAATAGCGATAATGATTATACCAGGAACGACAAGGGAGCGCTTCATTAATTAGTAGAAACTGGCGTAAGCAGGTTGGTGTTGTTAACAAGAATAAGTTTGCTGCGGTTTTCCCAATATTTAATGGAATCCGCTTTTTGTGTATAGCGTTTAAAAAATTCGGGAATAGATAGATCGGAAAGACTTCCCGGAGAATTGGTGAGTACACAAATGGCCAGGCGATTATTCCGATCAATCGCCACCTCGCTGCGATATCCATTTACATAGCCGCCATGATACTCAAGGGTATCATTCTGAAAGTTAATCACACGCCAGCCTAACGCATAGTAAGAAGCGCGCGGGCGTTTCCATCGCCAGAAGTTTCGGTTTTTTGAAATCGCTTTTACCTGTGGTTCAAAAATTTCATTTAACGTGGAGTCTGACATGAGTGTATCCGAACCGTTTAGTAATGCACGCAACAACAAAGCCATGTCGGTAATGCTTGCATTTACCCCACCGGCCGGTGCCGAGTTATAATACGTATCCGATATCGGCACGGTTACCCATCGCTTACGCGAGAAGTAATGCGGGCGGGCCACATTGTTGTGTTGCATAATGGCCTCGTACGAAGCGGAGCTGTTGCGCATGTCCAGCGGTTTAAATACGTATTGTGTAAGGGCCTCTTCAAACGATTCGTTGGCAGCGTTTTCAACTACTTTTTGAATTAAACTATAGCCCACGTTCTGATAACTATAGATTTTTCCTGGCTCCGTAACGTCCACACTTTTCAAATACTTTATTAACGTGTCAATGGGTAAGTGTTCTTCAATCATATTGGTGAAGGCATGATAGGGCAAACCGGTGGTATGTGATAAAACATGCCGGATAGTAAGTTGCTGCGTGTACTCTTTCGATTTTAATTCAAACTCCGGAAAGTATTTGATCACGGGGTCATCCCAACGGATAAGATGATTGCTTACCAGAGCGCCTGCCAATACAGAGGCCACACACTTGGATACCGACCCCAACCGGAAGACAGTATTTACATCTATAGAATCTGTTGTTCCGGTTTGTTTTAATCCAAAGCCCTTTAAAAAAATTATGGAGGTATCCCGCACAATCGCAACGGCTGCCCCGGGAGCCATTCCTTTTTTTATAGCGTTCTCTAAGAATGCTCCATACGCTGATACCACCTCTTGCATGTAGGGGTTGGGATCAGGAAAAGCAGCCATTATTCTGTCTGGATCGGGAGCCTGATGGGAAACCAGGGTGGAGGTATCCGGTTCAACTTTAGAGAAAGAAACCTTATCATCTTCTGGAGTTGAGTAGACGAATGCAACCAGAAGAATCAGCAACACGCCAAATAGAATCCCGTAAACTGCTTTCATCTTTGTTAAATCAGCCCTTCATCTGCAAAGCTAAGGTATTTCTGGTTACTAATGATCAGATGGTCAAGTAACTGTACCTCCAGAAACTTGCCTGCCTCGCGTAGCTTCTTAGTCAAGTCAACATCCGTCTGACTGGCTGTAAGATTGCCCGAGGGATGGTTATGAGCCACAATAATTCCACTGGCCAGATCTTCTAATGCCAGCTTATAAATAATTTTTGGATCGGCTACGGTACCAGAAACGCCACCTTCACTAATTCTTTTTTTCTTAACTACACGGTTTGCCCTGTTTAAAAGCAAAACCCAAAATTCTTCGTGGGGTAAGTCCATAAAGTCACCTTTCAATAAGTTAAACGCGTCTTTCGAACTATTTATTTTAGGCTTCTGCTCCGGATCCTGCTCCTTTCTCCTTCGTCCAAGTTCAAGGGCTGCCACAATGGTAATGGCCTTGGCCTCGCCAATACCTTTGATTTTTATCAGATCTTTAACTGTAAGTCGGGCCAGCTCATTGAGCGAGTTGTTTCCGCTTAGCAGAATTTTTTTGGCTAGTTCTACGGCACTCGTTTTTTTGGTTCCCGAGCCAATTAGTATGGCAATCAGTTCTGCTTCGGTAAGTGCAGATGTTCCTTTTAATAAAAGTTTTTCTCTTGGTCTGTCTTCTGGCGACCAGTCTTTGATATTCAAGGGTTTACTTTCCTCAATCCGCATTTTTCGAAGGTACTAAAATTCATTCTTCCTTCTTTTGGATTTAGCCAGGACATAAAAAAACCCTCCCCGGTAGAAACCAGAGAGGGAAAAATAAAAATATCTGAAAGATCAGGCTAGCGCATTAACACGCTTTGCCAACTTGGATTTCTGGTTTGCAGCTTTTTTCCAATGAATAACGTTCTTCTTAGCCAGTTTATCGATCATAGAAGAAACCTCCTTTAATAAGGCCTGTGCTTCATCCTTTTTAGTGGTAGTCACTAATTTTTTGACTTGCGTACGTGTCGATTTTGCCTGATAGCGGTTTCTTACACGCTTGGTTTCATTCGCTCTTATTCTTTTCTCTGCTGATTTGTGATTTGCCATATTGCTCTTTTCAAACGGACTGCAAAAATAAGGGCTAAAGCCTGATTTGCAAGGTATTTTTTGTCATTTCTTTTGGATAGCGCCTTCATAAAGAAGCCAGGTTTCGGGGTCCAAAACAGCATCTACGGGCTCCAATGCGGTTTTTATCGTAAATTTTGATTGCAGGGCCTCCACTTGTACAGACTTAATTTCTTTTTCACCACCTGCGCCAATAAATGCGATCTGCAGTGGAAATCGAAAGAAAGCACCTTTCTGGACTTGTTTTAGATCAATGGTAACTTCTTTCAGTTTCGCATTGTAGCTCCAACTACCGGAAAGGGTAGGGTGTCCACCAGTAAACAGCCACTGTCGAAAAAAGAGGGCTAAGTCTTTGCCCGAGATTTCTTCCATCACTCTTCTAAAGTCGGATGTCATGGCATTGCTGTTTTGGTAAAGGGCATAATACTTTCTAATTCCATTCCAGAAATT
>JAEUUB010000577.1 GCA_016787745.1 Cyclobacteriaceae bacterium | reverse complement strand
GATTGAATCCAGATCACTGTTCCATTGCGCCAGTCGCTCCACTCGTACGTGGTCATTAAACTGCCCACGATGTTTCCATTTTCTTCGGCCACGTAATAAGCACCTTTGCCAGCATCCTCAAACACGGCATGAACACCCTTTGTAACGATGTGGAAATCCAATGCAACGCTTTCTGTTTCCATTGCCATTTTTTGTTGAAACTCAATAATGGCGAGAGCATCATCAAGTACAGCACTTCGAATTTTAATCATTTTATAATATTTAATCATTTTATTACTAATACGGCTATGTGTTGTAAATCATCCAACGATTTAGCTATGAATTGATAATCTCAACACAGATCCGTCAATTGGTTAAAAGATGATAGGACACGCATTTAAGTATTCCGTCCTTAAAAATATAGTTTCCATTACATTTATACATAATGAGAGCAGTTGCACTTTTTATTTTGCTTTTTTTATTCGTAGTGAATGATAGCCTGGGGCAGGTATTCAGGGAAAGAAATCGTAGCTCTTATATTGGATTACGAGGTGGCTATTCCCTCTCTGGGTGGTCGGGCTTGGTATACGTTATTCCGGATGTCAATTATAAAACCCTTAACGGGTTTCATGGCGGCCTCTTTGTGAGTGTAAAGATTGCCGACAATTTTACCATTGAACCTGCGCTGTATTATTCACTTCGTGGGTGGGAAATCAACGGTAAGTTTGATGATGGCACGAATTCTCTGGAAGGGACTATGATTAATAAAATTAGTTATATCGATGCCCCTCTTATGTTTAGAATTTATTTAAAGGGGCTCAACTTTGGTGTTGGGCCGCAGGTAGCTTTGCCTCTAAACAGTGAACTGAACTTTGAAGGAAAAATCAATGGGCAGTCAGGCTCCTCAAATTTTGAAAACACAGTAGACCTCGAGGATTTTGAAGTTGCTTTAGCTTTGGCGATCGGGTATGAATTTAATTTTGGATTAAGCTTTCACGCAACCTACGATTTGGGACTGACGGATACAGCAAAGCAATATCCGTATCCTTATGAGTTTCCATACTGGACCGAATCGAAAAGCCGAACCTTAAAACTTTCGGTTGGCTTTATGATTTATTGACTTGTTCTTTTTTTTAAAGAGCGCTTTTAATATCGTTTATCAAATCCTGCGCATCTTCAATTCCCACCGAAAGACGCAACAACTTATCTGAAATACCAACCTGCTTACGTTCTGCCGTTGTAAGCTTAGCGTGTGAGGTTTTAACCGGTGAGGTGATGGTTGATTCAACACCTCCTAAACTGATGGCTCGCTTAATGTATTTTAACTTTTTGATAACCTTATCCGGATCGCCTTTTACTTCAAAAGAAAGCATGCCTCCAAATCCGCCCGGCATTTGTTTTCTGGCAATCGCGTGCCCGGGATGATTTTTTAAACCCGGATAATAAACGGCTTTAATTTTCGGTTCGCTCTCAAGAAATTTTGCAAGGCTCAGGGCATT
>JAEUUB010000551.1 GCA_016787745.1 Cyclobacteriaceae bacterium | reverse complement strand
TTAATTTTTACACTGAATCCATCTTCAGGTCCTTCTCCATATTTATAATCCCCCACGTACTTTTGTTTTTCGGTTTCGCTCATCTCGAGATTTGTTGCCACTATATCGGCATTTCCTAAACTTTCGAGGTAACTGAGTAATTTGTTCGAATCTTGCTTCTGTTGTTCGGATAAGGTTTCCAATCGCAATCCATTCTTTACATGCTGCACCAATGTAATCCCGTGAGGTCCGGCTATCGATTGTACACCCGGTGTTGCTTCGATCATCGCCTTTACTGTGTAATAGGAACCCAACATAGCATAGGTAAAAATATCAGGACGAGCACCCTTGCTCATTAAAAATTCGACAATATCCTTACGCCCCACATGCGAAGCTGCCCCCAAAGCAGTTTCCCAATCTCCAAAGGCCCAATCCCATGTGGCGCGTGCTAACTCAGGGCGGTTGTTAACCAATTCCTTTACCCGATCAAGATTAAAGTGCGAAGCTCCCACGACTTCAGCGACAATTTTATCATCAATACTTGGATAGCGATGAAAGAGTCCCTCTTGGCTTGCATTCCCGGCCGATATAATTTGTTTTGAAAAACTCAGGTTGGGAATTGACACCGCGAGCATTCCAAAAATGGTGCTTTTAACGACCGCTCTTCTTGAAATTGATGTAAAGTCATTCATGCATTTTTTCTTTGGTTGTAATGTATACAACGGATGCTTGTGAGAAGAGTCTTAAAATATGGAGTCTATTTTTTAATCGCTTACCTGTAAGTATAAAATATCTCAAATTATCTTCTGCCTAATGGCTTTGTCCTGAGCTTTAAGAATTTATGTTGGTGTATTCAAAGTTATTAGCGGTCACTGGTATTGAGCCGACTTTATTTCAGAAGCCGGAGCCGGCAGAGTCCTCAAAGCGGGTGACTCTGCGGAGAATTAGATTGTCCCCCGTTGGGGGCCTAAATTAAGAAACAGTTTTGAATAAGAACACAACACCCCGCACTTAAACACGGTGTTGGCAGAAGTGCTGGCTACTCTACTCTTCTATTGAATCCAAAAAATCTGTCAAAGCTTTTAAGTAGTCACTATTGTTGTCGTCCATTGTCACGTGACCAGCATTTTTAATTATTTCCACTTTAGAATTTGGTGTTAAACTTTGGTAATACCTCAAGGCATTGGGTCTTGCAGGGTCATAATCTCCCGCAATGTATAAAGTCGGTACTTTGATTGAACTTAGCTCTTTTGTCCTGTCATAATTTTTAAGTGTTCCAATCGCATAAAAGTCATTTGGGCCCCACATATAATTATAGACATTCCAACCAACGTGTGCAACTGTCGAATCGAATCCAGGAGATGTAGGAAGTTTTCTGGTGTAAAAAGTACTCCAATAAGAATTAATTGCATTGGTTAATTTAACTGAGTCCTGCGAAATACCTTTTATGTTGTTTCTCAAAACTATTTGGGTACTGTCAGGTAACATACTTATCAAAGAGTCAGAGTCAATTGTCCAGCGGTCAATGCTTAGACATGGACTTGCAAAAATTATTGATTTGACTCCATTCGGATACTTTAAATAGTAGTCAGCCCCCAACATTGTTCCCCACGAGTGGCCATACAAATGGAATTCTTGTACACCTAATGAATTAAGTAGCTTATTCGTTTGTTCAACAAAGTTTTCAATTGTCATTATTGTTGTATCAGTAATTGCATCAGAACGGCCACAGCCCAATTGGTCAAACGTTATTATTTTTCTGTCTTTCCCGAGCGAACTTAGAGCATTCAAATAGTAACTAGGATAACCCGGTCCACCGTGAAGTAATAAAATTGGTGTTTTATTGCCTTGTCCGTAAACACGATACCAAATTTTCCCACCTGTCACCTCAACATAACCTTCTCCATTAGTCAATTCCTTTTCTTTGCTGCAGCTTATCAGAATCACCATGGAAACGAGCAATAACGTTATTTTAATGTATCTCATAAGTTTATCTGTTTAGGTTCTCGATTCTGTCTGCCAACATTACTGGCCAAAATCTATGTATCTGTATTCGATATATTGTATATATCATTGGGTGGCAAAAACCCTTAAAATAACCACGCCTTGTAAGAAAATGGCTGATACTTTTTTTTGCACCTCAACCCGAAGGCTACATCTTCGCGCCTAACTTCACCCCTTTCATTTCCTCCTGCAAGGTGAATGGTTGATTGTATAACCGTTTGCCGGTAGCCTTAAAAAGGGCGTTGGCTACCGCACCGCCTGTGGGCGGCAAGGCCGGCTCGCCCAGCCCCGTGGGGTCAATACCGTTGTCTGCAAAGTGAACCTCCACCTGCGGCACTTCCCTGTAGCGTATAAGCCGGTAGGTATTAAAGTTATTCTGTTCGGCCACACCATTCTTAAACGTTACCTGGCCATAGAGTGCATGTCCCAATCCATCTACAATGCCGCCCATTACCTGTTGCCGCGCCCCACTCTTATTTACTACAATGCCACAGTCCGCGGCCGCGTAAATCTTTTTTAACTCGGGTGTACCCTGCTTCATTTCCACTTCGGCTACCTGGGCCACATACGAG
>JAEUUB010000547.1 GCA_016787745.1 Cyclobacteriaceae bacterium | reverse complement strand
GGTGTTTGGGCGCATCATGCCGATGAGATGTTTAATATTATTGAGGTGGGTGATTTTGAAGAAGCCATGAATGCCGCCAGTGCTATTGGTGACGACCGTTTGCAGAAACAAGCTCGTGGCTACGTTGTTCCCGACTCATTTACACATGGTACTTCGGCTCAACGCCAACGCTGGTTCAGGAAAGGCTATGAAACAGGGGACATAAACCAGGGGGATACATTTAACGCTACAAGCTTATAAGGTTTGGGTAAGAACCACCTGCGTGTGTATCTTTGAATGGATGAATGGCGAACCAACCCCTGTGTATTTTCAAATTCTACTATTTTTTTTGGGGGGCGTGCTTTTCGTGGCAGGGGCCCTGTTAGTTTCCCGGCTTTTAAGACCCAACCGGCCCGGTACACAAAAACTCTCCTCATACGAAAGTGGAGAAACTCCGCAAGGTCATGCCTGGATTCAGTTTAATCTCCGCTTTTATGTGCTCGCGCTGGTTTTCATTCTATTTGAAGTAGAGATTGTTTTTCTTTTTCCGTGGTCGGTGGTTTTTGCCAATAAAGAATTGATTGACCAAACCAAGGGTGCATGGGGTTGGTATACCTTTGCGGAAATGTTGATTTTCATTTTCATTTTAGCGCTGGGGTTGGCCTATGCGTGGAAAAAGGGGCATTTGGATTGGATAAAATCATCCCCGGAAATCAAGGATGTTAACTCACCCGTTCCGGATTCCCTTTATTCGGGGATAAATGAAAAATATAAATCATCAAAAGTTTCGGATACGCCATGAAGGGATTGTTGGATCAGCAATTTGAGAATGGTGGGGTCATCATCACAAAGGTGGATGACCTGTTGAATTGGTCTCGCCTTTCATCCTTATTTCCTATGACGTTTGGATTGGCCTGTTGTGCTATAGAATTTATGAGCACAGGGAGTACCGTGTATGACATGGATCGGTTTGGTATGGTGCCGCGGGCTTCTCCGCGTCAGTCTGATGTAATGATTGTTTCGGGCACGGTAACTTTTAAGATGGCTGATCGCATTAAACAGCTCTATGAACAAATGGCAGAACCGCGGTATGTTATTTCAATGGGCTCATGCGCAAATTGTGGAGGTCCGTATTGGCAACACGGGTATCATGTGGTAAA